>CAKPGS010000026.1 GCA_934155165.1 uncultured Clostridia bacterium
ACTGTTGGTTTTATTTTTAGATTTTGGAAATATAATAAAACTTCTTCAAACTATACTTTAAATAAATTACCTTCTGGAAATACCGAAAAAAAGCTTGCTACCTTTTCTAATTTAGGAGATGTTTTAACAACTAGCATAAAAAGTGCTATTTCTACTGTTATTATGATAGGTGGTTTTGTTGTTCTATTTTCTGTAATAATATCAATTTTAAATAATAGTCATTTATTAGATGCTTTATCATATACAATAAATCCTATTCTTTCTGCTTTGAATATACCTACAAACTTTTCAAATGGTATAATTTCAGGAATTATAGAACTTACAAATGGTGTAAAAATTGTTTCAAGTATACCTATTAAAAATATTTCTACAAATATTATGATTTCTGCTTTTTTATTAGGATTTGGTGGATTTTCTGTATTACTACAAGTATGGGGAATTATTTCTAAAACAGATATATCTATTTTTCCATACTTCCTAGCCAAATTATTGCAGGGAACTATTGCGGCATTATATACATATTTTTCATTGCATTACTTTAATTTTCTTAATTTAGATTTATCAACATCTCCAATAAATTATAAAGGACTTTTGTTCTTTATAATTGGTTTAGTTTTTATTTTTATATTGTTTAAATTTTTAAAAATTTCAAAACATAATTTTAAATTTGAATTTAAACATAATTAAAGATGTCCCTAGAATATTTATTCTAGGGACTTTTGAGTTTGCTATTTTTCTTTTTTTTACAAATATTTTTGCTTTGTTGCTTCTCCTCCACGCTGAGCCCGTTCTTCTTTATTTTTATCCAATTTTTCTCTTACTTTTGGATATAATAGAAAATAAGGTTTTAGCCTTTTGGTTAAATCTACATGCACCGTACTTTTAGAAACTCCAAATGCTTTTGCAGTGTTTCTTACAGTTGCATCTTCATGTGTAAGAAAGTATTTTACTTCCTCATACATCCGTTCTTCGATTCTGTCTTTTATTACCATAGCAATTCCTCCATTCAAATTTTTTCTTTATAAATTTTAATACCATTAAATACTTATTTCAAGTATTATATTATAATTTTTTTCATTTCGTCTATGCTATTTTTACATTTTTCTTCATTATTTGAATGAACATATGCTAATATGTCATTTTTCTTCACTTTTTCTCCAACTTTTTTATTTAGAACTATACCTGCTGAATAATCTATACTGTCTTCCTTTTTTATTCTTCCAGCTCCTAGTTCTACACATAAGTTTCCTATTTTTCCAGCATTTATTTCGCTTATTTTAAAATCTTTATCTGCTATAACTGGCATTATATATTTTGCTTTTTCAAATTTAGTTGTATCTTTTATATATTCTATGTCTCCACCTTGATTTTCTACAAGTTCTATAAATTTTTCATAAGCTTTTCCGTTTTGTATATTTTGTAATATTAGTTTTTTACATTCTTCTATATTTTTTGATATACCAGCTAGTTTTAACATATTACTTCCTAATTTTAACACAACTTCTTTTACATCTTCTGGCATATTTCCTTTTAAGCAATTTACAACTTCTATAATTTCTAATGTATTTCCTATTGAATATCCAAGTGGTTCTTCCATTCCAGTTAAAATACATATAGTTTCTTTTCCTGCTCCATTACCTATTTTACTAATAGTGTCTGCTAACTTTTCTGCATTTTCTTTTGTTTTCATAAAAGCTCCGCTTCCATATGTCACATCTATAACTATTTTGTCTGCTCCACTCGCAAGCTTTTTACTCATAATGCTAGATGCTATAAGTGGTATACTTTCAGTACAATTTATTGCATCTCTTAATGCATATATCTTTTTATCTGCTGGAGCCAAGTTTCCAGTTTGGCCTATTAAACTAATTCCAATTTTTTTTACATCTTTTATAAAATCTTTTATTTCAATTTCTGTTTTATAACCTGGTATAGATTCTAATTTATCTCGTGTTCCTCCTGTAATGCCAAGTCCTCTACCACTCATTTTTGCAACTGGAACTCCAAGTGAAGCTATTATTGGTGCTAAAATTAGTGTGACTTTATCTCCTACTCCTCCTGTACTATGTTTATCTACAACAATTTTTCCTAAACTAGACAAATCCAATATTTCTCCTGAATTTGCCATTGCTATTGTTAAATTTGTTGTTTCTTCTTCATCCATTCCATTAATATATATTGCCATTACTAAAGCTGCAGCTTGATAATCTGTAATATTTCCATTTGTATAATTTTCTATAAAATAATTTATTTCTTCTTTATTTAATTTATTTCTGTCTCTTTTCTTGGCAATTATTTCTTTTATATTCATATAAAAATCCTTTCTTTAAATAAAATTTTTAGTAAAAGATCTTCTATGTAATGGACATGGTCCATATTCTTTTATTGCTGCAATGTGAGCTGCTGTTCCATACCCTTTATGCCTTGCAAATCCATACATTGGATACACTTCATCCCACTGCCTCATTATTCTATCCCTTGTAACTTTTGCTATTATAGATGCTGCTGCTATCGAATAACACTTTGCATCTCCTTTTACTATTGGCATATATGGTATTCCACATGTATCTATTTTATCTAATGCATCTACTATTATTCTTTCTGGTTTAACTTTAAGACCCTTTATGCTTTCTGTTAATCCTTTTTTAGTTGCATTTAAAATATTTATTTCATCTATTTCATTTTGATCAATTATTCCTACTGAATAACTTACTGCTTCTTCTATTATTTGCTCATATAGTTTTTCTCTTTTCTTTTCAGATACTTTTTTTGAATCGTTAACTCCTTCTATAAAAGAATCTGGTTTCATAATTACACTTGCAACAACAACAGGACCTGCTAGAGGTCCTCTTCCTGCTTCATCTATTCCACATATATATTCTACATGCTCTTTTTCATAAATTTCATTTTCTATTTTTTTTAATTCATTTAATCTTTCAATTTCTTTATCTTTCATTTTTTCACCTTATTCTTCTGCGACTATACCTAAATTAGAAATATCTGTTAAACTATAATATACATTTTTTTCTTTATCTTTTATTCCCTTTGTATAATAAACTTCATCACTATCATAATCTACTATATATTCATTATTACCTGAAACTTCTACTCCCATATCATATAAGTCATTTTGTGATAACTCGTATGAATCTTCGCCTGTAATTCCATATTTTGTTTTTACTTCTTCATTTATCTTAGTTCCTACATATTCTGCTTCTCCAAAATCAACTTTATCTTTTATAGTTCTTGCTTTTGCTTGTATTAATAACATATTTGTATAAATGCTTTGTTTTTTAGCTGAACCTATTGTAGATGTTCCTTCATATACTATTACTCCCGCTATAATAATCATTACTATCATCATTATAACAAGCATTACCATTGTTACACCATTTTCTTTTTTTAACATCTTTTATTCTCCTTTTATTAAATTATTTGTATTATATATGTTTTTTTTGATATTTGCAATTATTTTTTATTTGGTATAGTGATTTTTCCCCCGTCCACGAAATCATTTTTAAATTATAACATTTTTTTCACAAAAAATTCACATTTATATAGTATTCTATGATAGATTTAAGAAAATAAAATTTTTAGGAGGTCCTCTTATGGAAAAAGATAATTTAAATAATAATTCAAAACCTAAATACACACCTGTAAAAAAAGCTAAAACTGTAAATAGCTCTAGTTCTTTTGGAAAAAGTGTTGTTTTTCCTTTTGTTTCTGGTATTTTAGGTGCTACTTTAGTAGTTGGAGTTTGCTTTGGTGTTCCTAATATAAAAAATAAACTTATTACTACTTTACCTTCAACAGGTGGTACACCTACTGTTTCTTCTTCACCTGTTAGTAATGTTGTAAATACAAGCGATTACTCTGGTACAGCTATAAATGTTGCTAACAAAGTATTACCTTCTATTGTTGGTATTAAAGTTGAATATGAGGTTAATTCTATTTTTTATAGACAATCTAACACAGCTACAGCAACAGGTTCTGGTATAATTATAAGTGATGATGGTTACATTTTAACAAACAATCATATTGTGGACACTTCTTCATCAAGTTCAAATGGTTATAGTTCTTACTATTCTGTTTCAGAATCTAATAAGGTTACTGTTACTTTATATGGTGATTCTACAGAATATGAAGCTACAATTGTTGGTACAGATTCTCAAACTGACTTAGCTGTTATAAAAATTGATAAAACTGGCCTTACTCCTGCAGAACTTGGAGATTCTGACAAAGTTCAAGTTGGAGAATTTGCAATGGCTATTGGTAACCCATTAGGGTTAGACACTAGTGTTACTTGCGGAGTTATAAGTGCTACAAATAGAGAAATAACAGATTCAGATAATAAAACTTACACATTAATTCAAACAGATGCTGCAATAAACTCTGGTAATAGTGGTGGAGCTTTAGTTAATGCAGATGGTAAAGTTATAGGTTTAAATACTTTAAAAATATCTTCAACTGGTGTTGAAGGAATGGGATTTGCAATTCCTATAAATTCAACTATAGATATTTATCAACAATTAATTGAATACAATAAAGTAAAAAGACCTTATATTGGTATTTCAGGAGTAGACTTAGATGAAAAAACAGCATCTGCAAATAAATTAGTACAAGGTATATATGTAAAATCTATAGATGAATTCTCTGCAGCTGAAAAGGCTGGTATAAAAATTGGCGATGTTATTGTTGGTGCAGATGGAAAAGAAATAAAAACAATGGAAGAATTAAATAATATTAAAAATTCACATCAAATAGGTGATTCTTTAACAATCAAAGTAAATAGAAATGGTAAAGAATTAGATTTGACTGTAATATTACAAGAACAATAAAGATTTTCTGATTTATCTTCTTAATCTGAAAGTAGTTAAAATTAAATATTTCTCGGCTCAATACGCTCGTTATAGCTTCTAATAGAAATTTAAACGAGCCTCTCGCAAAACGCGCCCTCATTCAAATTTAATAAGAAGCTCTACACTCACTTCAATCACATTCGAAATATTTAATTTTAACTACTTTCAGATTTTTATATATAAATTTTATTGAATTCAGAGTGTTTTTTAACACACAAATCACTTTGAGTTCACAAAAAGGACAAAAACTATTAGTATATTATATTTACATTAATCAAAGAGATTAATGTGAATATAAAAACATCCCCTTTTATTTTCAAAAAAACAGGCTTTATACAAAGCCTGTTTTTTATTATTTATTCTATAATTACTATATCTGTTTCACTTGTATATGTTTTATTTCCATATGGGAATATTATATACAACATTCCGTTTTCTCCTAATATATAATCATTTATGTTTTCTAGTTTGTACATACTATCATCTGCATTTCTTGTATATGTTTTATATCCTAGTTGTGTTAATGTATTTTCATAGTCTTTCTTACTTTCTATTTCTTCTTTTATTTTTTTCTCTAAATCTTCGTTACTGATATTTTTACTTTTCATTATCTCTTTTACTGTTACCTGTTTATTTGTTTCTAAATTATAATTATATGTTTTTATTATTGTTCTTTCTGCATTTGTTCCTTCTTTTAGATTAGATTTTATTACTAAAGATAAAATGTTATTATTTATATACACATGATATTTTACTTTATATACTGTATATTGTTCGCTATTACTTAAAATTTTTGATGCCTTGTTTTGAAAAATACTCTTTATTTCTGTATTCCATTTCTTTACTTCTTCATTATTCATATTAATTTGAGGAATTTGTACATCCAAATCATATTTATTTGGTATTGTTTCAATTTTTTGGGCTGATACATAAACTATATCTTTTCCATCATTTTCTTTTTGAACATTCTCATATTGTCCTGTAATATCATTATTAAATATATTGTTAAAATTATTTTTTATTACTTCTATATCATCTGCTGTACTTTGATCTTTATTAGCAGCTTTTTTATAATCATTTTCTGTCATCTGAAATATAATTGCAACTGCAACAGACACAACACATAAAACTATTATTAATGAAATTATAATTATTCTTGTTTTCTTCATCTTTCGCACCTCAATAAATATGTTATATTTTTTTAATCTATTTTCAATAAAACTTTCTTCTTCCTGCAAACTGGAACATCTTTTTAATTATTAAACTAATATAGTATAAATTATATCATTATGAACTTTTTTTTACAACAGAAATTTGACTATTTAAGCAAAATGTAATATATTATAGTATGTTAAAATAAAACAAATTTAAGGAGCAATTTAATTTATGTTATGTTCAAAATGTAAGAAAAATACAGCTATCATTTTTGTAAATGATACTAATAATAAAGATAGCAAAGATTCTATTAAAGGTTTATGTTATGATTGTGCTAAATCTGAAGGCATAGATGCTTTAGAGGTTCTTGCAAAGCAAAACGATATTTTAGGAAAAGATGTTGTAAATCTTCAAGATTTTTCAGGACAATTTGAAAATATATTTAAAGATTTATCCAAACACTTAAATATAGAGCCACTTGGTAATTTAGACTTAGACACAATGGAAACAGAGGATATTGAAGATTCTATGGAAGGTGGATTCCCACTAGGTTCAATTTTTGCAGGTTTTGTTAAACCTAAAAACGATGAAGCTGATTCTTCAGCTGAGCATATAAATAATCATTCAAAAAACAAACAAAAAAATAAAGAGAAAAAATCTAAAAATAAAAAACATAAATTTTTAGATACTTATGGTACAAATTTAACAACTAAAGCTAAAAACAATGAATTAGATTTAGTTATTGGTAGAGATACAGAAATTCAAAGAATTACTCAAATTCTTAATAGACGTTCTAAGAATAATCCATGTTTGATTGGTGAACCAGGTGTTGGTAAAACAGCTATTGCTCAAGGTTTAGCTATAAGAATAGCCTCCGGCAAAGTTCCACCAAAACTATTAGATAAAGAAGTTTATTTATTAGATATGACTGCAATGGTTGCAGGTACTCAATTTAGAGGTCAATTCGAAGCAAGAATGAAATCTTTAATTGATGAGTGTAAAAAATGTGGAAACATTATTCTAGTTATAGATGAAGTCCACAACATTATAGGTGCTGGTGACACAGAACACACTATGAATGCAGCAAATATTTTAAAACCATCTCTTTCTAATGGAGATATTCAATTAATTGGAACCACAACTTTAAAAGAATATAGAAAATATATTGAAAAAGACTCTGCCCTAGAACGTAGATTCCAACCAGTTTTGGTTGAAGAGCCAAATATTGATGATACAACAAAAATATTAGAGGGTATAAAAAAATATTATGAAACTTATCATAGTGTAAAAATTTCAAACGATGTATTAAAGCAAACTGTTATCTTATCAGAAAAATATATTCACGATAGATTTTTACCAGATAAAGCAATAGATATTTTAGATGAAGCTTGTTCAAGAATAAACTTAAACAATAAAGATTTATACAAATTAACAATTTTAGAAAATGAACTAAAATCTGTTGAAGAAGAAAAAGAAGAAACTTCTTCAAATGAAGAAGAAGATTTTGAAAAAGCTGCTATGCTTAAGTCTAAAGAATGTTCTTTAAGAGAAGATATAGATAAATTAAAAGCTAAAATGGAGCTTAAAGAATTAACAGTTCAAGATATTGCAGAAGTAATTGAAAACTGGACTAAAATTCCTGTTACGAAAATTACAGAAGCTGAAACAGAAAAACTTTTAAACTTAGAAAAAAATCTTCATAATAAAATAATTGGTCAAAATGATGCTGTAGAAGCTGTTTCTCGTGCTATTCGTAGAAATAGAGCAGGATTAAAAAGTACCAAAAGGCCACCATCATTTATATTTGTAGGACCTACAGGAGTTGGAAAAACTCAACTTGCCAAAACACTTGCATATGAAATGTTTGGAGATGAAGATTCTATTATAAGAATAGATATGTCTGAATATATGGAAAGTCATTCAACTTCTAAATTAATAGGTTCACCTCCAGGATATGTAGGATATGATGATGCAGGTCAATTAACAGAAAAAGTAAAAAGACATCCATATTCTATAATTTTACTAGATGAAATTGAAAAAGCTCATAGCGATGTTTTCAATATTTTATTACAAGTATTAGATGATGGAAAACTTACAGATTCACAAGGAAATACAGTTAGCTTTGAAAACACAATTATTATTATGACATCAAACTCTGGTTCAAATATGAATACAAATGCATTAGGTTTTGGAAACACATCTACTATAAATAAAGAAAAAATAAAATCAAGTTTAAGTGAAACTTTCAGACCTGAATTTTTAAACAGAGTTGATGAAATAATAGTCTTTGATAGCTTAAATCAAGAACAATTATTACAAATTACAGATTTGATGCTTGATGATACACGAAAAGCTTTATCAGATAAAAATATTTCGTTAGATATTAACAAAAAAGCAAAAGAATTTATTATATCTAAAGGTACAGACTTAAAATTTGGAGCAAGACCTCTACGTAGAGCAATTCAACGTTATGTTGAAGATGAAATTTCAGATATGATATTAAAAAGTGAAGTTTTAAACGGTCAAACAATTAAGATTACCGTTTCAAACGATAACTTAAAATTTGAAGTAAAATAATATTGAAAGGTAGTATTTATATGAAAAAAAATATTCCAAATATATTAACAATGTTAAGATTTGTTCTTATACCATTTATACTTTACTTTTTGAGTATAGACAACTATATTTTAACCTTTGTGTTTTTAACACTTTCAGGAATAACCGATGTGTTAGATGGTTTTATTGCAAGAAAATTTAATTTTATAACAGACTTTGGAAAATTAATAGATCCATTGGCAGACAAAGCAACACAATTATTAACACTAGGCGCATTAGTATTAAAAAACATAATACCTTTGTGGATTTTAGGACTATTAGTTTTAAAAGAATTTATTATGATAGCAGGAGCTTCTTTCCTATATGGAAAAGAACTTGTAGTTTCAAGCAAATGGTATGGAAAACTAGCAACAGTTTTAATATATGTTGCGATTGTATGTTCTTTAGTAATAAAACAATTTAGCTTACCTTTCAAATTTGATACTTATATATATTATTTAGCTATAATTTCAACTATATTTTCTTTAATAATGTATATAAAAGCTTTCTTTATGCAAGGATATTTGAAGAAAAATAAATAAAAAAATAAATGGTGTAATTTTTAATTATACCATTTATTTTTTTGTTTTTATAAATATATATTTTTCAAAAGGTCAGGGGCTTTGCCCCTGCCTTTTAATCCTACCCCATTTAAGAACCTTTGGTTCTTAAAAATCTCCAAAATGTTTGTCTATAAATTTATTTCTTTTTTCTTGCTCACCCCTCCCCAATGGCATTGTAACAGGCTTCGCCTTAACAATGCTCATTGGTCGCCCACAAACAGCTCGCAAGTTTAAATTGTATTTTAATTTTAATTATTTTTAATTTTTTACTACTAATAAATATAAAAAAATAGCAATTTGATTTTTTATGTAAATTTTGGTATAATATTGTTAAGGAGAGCTTATAGCTCAAGTATAAATGATGTAACAATTTAAATGAAAGGAGAATTAACTTATCATAATATATTAGCAACATGTAAACACAGCATTACAAAATTTTTAAACATTAGGAGGGTTTTATTATGAATAAAATAATTAATTCAGATGTATTAGCAAATTTAGCACTCAGCAAAGATGAAGAACTTGAGATAGATCGCTTATCACTTTATACAGAACAGATCTTAACAGAATCTGAATGCAGCATTGCAGTTGGCTTAGGTACATTAATGTGTAAAATATTTGCCTGTAACTCCATCGAAGAACTTCTTTATACATGGGATTTATGGCCATCATGTGATTTTCATGAGTTAAAATTCGCAACTGATAAGTTTTTATCTTCATTCTCAGAAATTGAGCAACATATTATAAAAGCTCGTTTTGGATTAGAAGATGGCCATTCCAGTACCCAGAAGGATGTTGCAGAAAACTTGGGAATATCTGTTAATTCTGTAAGATATAAAGAAAAACAAGTTATAACTTATTTAAAAGAACCTTATTGTGCAAGAATTCTTAAGGAAATTATCTTTGGAAAATCTTTAATAAATATTATACAGGCTCTATTTAATGAAAAAGAAATATTAGAAAAAAAGAATCAAGAATTGGAGGAAAAAAACATTAGACTTACATCTCATAATCCAAATCTTGAGGATATAAATTTTTCAGTTAGAACCTATAATTGTCTGCAAAGAGCTGGTATAAACAATCTAAATGATTTAAAGAACTATACCATTGATAAACTTCTTAAAGTAAGAAATCTAGGCAGAAAAGGTTGTGAAGAAGTTCTTGAAAAACTTGCAGAGTACGGAATTACCTTAGATGAAGAATAGTTAATTCTTCTTTTTCAAAGTTACATCAACCCCTAAAAACACATTATTTGTGTTCTAGGGGTTTTATTTATTTTCAAAAGTTCAGGCTTTGCCTTAACAATGCTCATTGGTCGCCCACAAATAGCTCGCAAGTTTAAATTGTATTTAAATTTTTATTATAATTTCTCAATTTCTTCTTTTGTTAATCCTGTTATTTTTATAATTGTTTCTATTGGAATTTTTTCTTCTTTCATTTTTTTTGCTGTATCTTTTATTCCTTTTTTATAAGAACTATTTATTCTTGTGTTTTCTTCATATATTGCTTTTTCTCTCCACCATGCTAGTTGTTGCATTCTCTCATCTTCTGTTATTTTATCTAGCTTTTCTTTAGCTTCTTTTAATTCTTTATTCTCTTCCATTTTCTTCTTCACTCTCCTTGAATCAGGATTTATTAAGAAATATAACCAATCTAACAGTTTATCATTAGACTCTTGGTTATTTTCTTCTATTTTCTCTAACTCAATTATATGAATTTCTAACTTATCTGTCAACATTTCCTTTTTATTTTCTTTTTCAAAAATCTTCCATTCTGTGTGATATTTTAACTTTTCAAACTTCTCTATTTTTTTATTTGTTATTAATATTGCTATTGTTTTTTCTAATTTTTCATAGTCTTCTCCCTTTTTTATTCCTTTTGAAAATAATCTTGCCCAATAATACAATATTCTTTCTGGTAATTTTTCGTTGCTTATCATCTGCATTTCAATATCTACATTTTGTTTATTATTTATCTTTGCCACTATATCTAATACACCCATTTTATCCTCTATTGTTTCTCTTCTCAATATCGGATTTACATTCAATTCTATTTTGTCTATTTTTTCTTTTAATATCTCTTGCAGAAATGCTTTGGTTATTCTTTCGTTTCCTACTTCTCCAAATAATGCTTGAAACACAACATCTAGCTTTGGAGATAATGTTTTTTTATTTTTTTCTTGTACCATATAAATTCCTCCTTATTTTTATAAATTTATGTTTTACCTCCTTCCTTTTAGATTTGTTTTCATTTGGATTTTTTAAGAATAAAAATCACCTTGAAATAAATTTGTTTGAAAAAAATAAACATATTGTAATTTTTTATTTTACAACATGTCTATTTTATATAATATTTGATTGAATTTTTCAAGTATTTTATAAGAAATTGTAATATTTTTAAAAAAAACTCCACCATTGTGGAGTTTTTTTATTTATTCAAAGTCTTCTATAAAGCTATTTAAATTTTGTTTACCGTAAATTTCTATTCCTTTTTTTATGTTTTCTACATCGTTTTCTGTTAGATATTCTGTTGATATTGATGTTTCTTCGTATAATACTTCTTCTCCTTTTTCGTTTGTATTATATACAACTACTTTTCCGTTTTCATCTTTTACAGTATAATGCTCACCACATTTTCCATTTACATTTTTATATAATACAACTTCATTTGGGCTAAAACTTTCTACCTTAAAGTCTTTATACATTTGCTCTATTTCTTCTTGAGTTTTATTTACCATTTCGCTTGGAATTTCTACATCATCTTCTGTTGTATGTCCACATTCATTATACTCTTTTTTTATTATTAAAAAAGCATTAGGTGAAACTTTTTCTGTTGTGGAATTAACCTCAACCTCATCATCTTTATTTCCAATTTCTTTATTTTCTTCTTCATAAACACAATCATCTGTAATAGCATATTCTTGCGATTTTTCATTATTTTTTACTACCAAAAATGTTATAACCGCTGATACTATAAATAATACAATAAATGCTCCAATACCTAATAATATTTTATTTTTTGTTTTCATAATACATTCCTCTCTCAACTTATTTGTATGTATTATTTACAAAAAATGTTAAAATATGCATTTTAATTAGTTTTTAAATACATTTTTACTGCTTCTTTTATTAACTCATTTATCGAAATATTTTTTTCTACAGATTTCATTTTTGCTTTATTATGAAGCTCTACTCCTAAACGTACATTTAAAGATCCCTTTGCTTGTTTTTCTGGTTCAGTATTAGTTTCTTTGCACACTTCAATATAATGGTCTATTGCATCTTTAAAATCTTTTTTTAATTCTTTAACAGTAGTTCCTTCAAAGGAAATACTATCATTTTTTAATCCCTCTATTTCTCCCCAAAAGCACTCATCTTCATCACTATATTTTATTTCAGCCCAATATCCTTTATATTTCATAATATTTTTCATCTAAATTTCCTCCAATTCCTTTAAACTCTTTAATAACTTATTTACTTGATACATTTTTAAAATATTCCCCGGATGCGGTTTATGTAATTCTATTTTTGCATTATTTATATTTACAAATGCAACTCTTGAGCCAGATGTTTTCCCCTTATTATTTTCGTAAAATCCTAAATTATTCAATAATCTATTAGCTTCATCATATGTATAATCTTTTGGTTTTGATTTTAATCTTTCAATTTGTTTTTCTAATTTACTCATTTTATTTTACTCCTTTTTTTATATTTATGCAACTATTTTTAGTTGCTTTTATTAGTTGATATTTTGTTAGAAATTTTTATTTGTCCTTTTTTATTTATTTGCAAAATAATTTCACCCATTTTGTCTGTTCTATATATTTTTGTTCCTGCTTTTTCTAGTGTTTCTATTGTTATATTTGATGGATGTCCAAAGGTATTGTTTTCTCCTACTCCAATTAATGCTATTTTAGGCTTAACTTTTTCTATAAATTTTTCTGTTGATGATGTTTTAGAACCATGGTGTGCTACTTTTATAATTGTGCTTTTTAACTCATCTTCTTTAACATATGAAATTATTTTTTCTTCAGCAATTTTTTCTATATCTCCAGTAAATAATGCACTTGTATTTTTATAATTCATTTTAAAAACTAGAGAATTATTATTTAATTTATTTTCATTCACAATGTTATTACTATCTGGCCATATTACATTAAAATACATATCTTTTTCGATGTTTACCTTGTTGCCTTTTTCAACACTTATAACTCGTATATTTTTTTGCTTTACAATTTTTATAAATTTTTTATAATTTTCGCAGGTTTCAAATTGTTTTCCTATTATTACATTTTCCACTTTTATTTTTTGCATTACATATAACACACCCTCACAGTGGTCAGAGTCAAAATGAGATATTATTGCATAGTCTAATTTACTTACTTTTCTATTTAATAAATATGGCAACAGTGTTTTTTCTCCAATATTAGAACTACCTCTTTCACTACCTCCTCCATCTATTAGAATTTTTTTATTTTTAGGTGTAACAATTAAACACGAATCACCGCTGACCAACATCTATAAAATATATTTTTAAATCTTTTGGAATTATTTTTATAACAGAAATAATTAAAACTAGAATTAAACATATTGAAATAATTTTTGATTTTAAATTTTTAATAATATTTATTATTCTCCTTTTTCGTAATTTACTTAAACTTTTAAACCTAATAAAATAGACTAATATTAAATAATAAATTATAAAAAATAATATACTTGGAATAATTATATATTTCTGTGAAAATGGAATTTGTGAGCTAAATTTCGAAATAAAAATTAATAATTTTAGCATTGGATTTAGAATAAATTTTATGCAGTTAGATAATACATTTGAAAACAAAGATATAAAACAAAACAAAATTCCTAAAAATATAATAATACCTAACAATGGTGAAACTAATAAATTAGAAATAAAAAATGTAAAACTTATTGTTCCAAAGTTCTTAAGCATAATTGGAAAAATAATTATTTGCGCCGATACAGAAACAAATATTGCACTTTTTATATAATCTATTATTTTATTTTCATTTCTTTTATATAAAAATTCTAAAAATAAAATAATACCTAAAGTGCCTCCAAAAGAAAGCTGCAAAGATAAACTATTTATATTAAAAGGATTTAAAAGCAGAATTATTAACATAGAAAAACATACAGAATTTATTGTATCAAATTGCCTATATAGTAAACTTGCTATAATTATTAAACAACTACTTATAACAGCCCTTATTACAGAAATCTGCATACCCGTTAATACCATAAAAAATAATAAAAATATTACTGAAATAATTTTTCCTTTTCTATTTGCTATTTTTGTTTTACTAACAATAAAAGATATTAATACTATAACATAATTAACATGTGCACCAGAAATTGCGAGTATATGTGATAAACTACTTTTCTTAAAACTTTGGGTAATATCTTCCTCTATAAATTGTTTTTCTCCTAACACCATTCCTATTAAAACACTCGCAGTTTCTTTAAAAAAATGTTTATTTATATTTTCTTGTAATTTTTCATTTAATGCATTGCAATAATAATAAATGTAATTTATATTTTTGCTTTTTATTATTTTAACCTTTTTTTCAGCAGTAACTAAGCCATAAACTTTTATTGTTTTCAAATATTCTTTATAATTAAATCCTTTGTAGTTCCTTTGAATACTTGGCTTTTCATATACAATATTTGTTTTTATTAAATCTCCATAATTTAAATTAATATTCTTTTTTGTATATAAAAGCAAATATGTATTTTTAAATTTTTTATTATTATTTATTTTATTTACTTTTACCTTATAAACATTTTTATATTCTTTTTCTATTTTTCTACTTACTATAGTTGCTTCAAGCTCTCCTTCATTTATATTTGAATAGAGATTATCATATTTGTAATTTAAAATTAATGTTATTGTATTGGAAATTATTGTAGAAATAATAAATATTAATATAATTGATTTTTTCAAGTAAAATCTAATATATAATTTTTTTATTTTTAGAATTAAAATTGTTAATGGATATAAAAAAATAATTGGAAGCATTATTAAATGTAAATTTGCTCCCAATATTCCTATTATATACCCAATTGTTATTACTAAAATTGGTCTTTTCATTTATTTACTCCATTTTACTACTATAACTATTATGCTAAATATTAATCAAAAAACTCTTCTAGATGTAACATATCTAGTTTGATAATAGCTTGTAGACATTGATGTTATTTTTACTCCGTCACTTGGATTTGATGCATGTATAAAATTATTTCCCCCAATATAAATTCCTACATGACCTATTGAATTTCCTGTTGCTCCTTTAAATAAAACTAAATCTCCTGCTTGTAAATTAGCTCTATCTACTGCTGTTCCTACACTTGCTTGTGCTCTTGCTGAATGTGCAAGATTTACTCCATATTTTCCATAAACATACATTGTAAAGCCTGAACAGTCAAATCCTGAAGGAGAAGCACCTCCTAAAATATATCTTGTTCCAAGAAATGAACTTGCATATGAAACTGCATTTCCAGCATTTGAAGATTGACTTCTATCTACTTCTTCCCCTCTGTTTGTTACATTGTTTTTAGTTGAAGTTGTGTTTTTATCTTTGGTAGTATTATTTGTTGATTCTTTTACTTTATCTGAAGATAATAATTCACTTAAAATATATCCTGTTTTTCCATCTACTTCTACTTTTGACCATGTTCCCTCTGTACCAACAACTGTTACTGCTGTATTTTTAGATATACTTTTTACTGTACTGCTATCTTTACTCGCTTTTTCTCTTAAATTTGCTTTTTCAACATTAACATATTTTGTTGTTTTTGTTTCTGTTTTTTCTTCTGTTTCAGTAGTTATATCCTCTGCAACTGTTTCTTCTGTTTTATTTTCACTTTCTTTTTGTGTTTGTTTTAAAGTATCTAATTTTTCTTTTCTAACCCAACCTTGTGCATCTTCAGAATTTACAAAATACCATCCATTTGCATAGTCTAAAACTGTTACAGATGTATTTGCTTTTAGGCTTTTTATTTCTGTAGAATTTATTAATGGTACTAACTTTAAACTTGCATCTTCAACAACTAAAATTTGAGTATTATTTTCTATTATTTTTTCATCAGCTGTATTTGTTTCTGCTATTGTTGTTGATACTTCAACTGATGTTTGTGTATTTCCTGCTGTATTATTATTTTCTGTTTCATTATTAACTGTTGTATTACTTACTGTATTGTTTTGGGCTGTAGTATTATTTGTGTATTGTTCACTTTTTTTATCTTTATTATCCACATATTGTGCATATATGTAACCAGTATTGTCTTTATATTTTACCTTATACCAATCTCCAGATTTCTCTAATATTTCTACTTTTTCATCTTGAGAAACTAATGCAACAATATTTGATGTTGTATTTGCCTCTGCTCTCATTCTTGCAGTTTCTGTATTAACTACACCCGTAGATGTTGCAAAGCTTTTAATTCCTAAAAATGTAAGACCTGCAACTAAACCCAAAGATATAAGTATTCTATTTTTATACATCCTTTTTTCTCCTTTTTCCGTAAGAAATTTACTTGCACTAGTATATAATTATTCGCAAAAAATGTCAAATAATTTTTTCATTTGACATTTTTTATTCTTTCTATTATTTTCTCACATTTTTGTATTATTTCTTTCTTATTTACATTATTTATTTTTCTATTCTCCATTAAAACTTTTCCATTTACTATTGTAGTATCTACATTACTTCCTTTTACATTATACACAATTTCTGCAAATATATTATTTATAGGATTTGTTATTGTTTCTTCCATATTTATTATTATTAAATCTGCAAGTTTTCCTTCTTCTATTTCTCCTGTTTCATTTAATTTTAAGGCTTTTGCTCCATTTATAGTTGCCATTTTTAAAACTTCATATGCTGGCAAATCTTCAGGATTTTCATTTATTCCCTTTTGTAATAATGCTGTAAATTTCATTGTTTCAAACATATCCAAATTGCTTCCACTGCCTTGTCCATCTGTTCCAAGAGATACACATAAGCCCTCTCCAACCATTTTTGTTATAGGTGCAATTCCGCATCCTAATTTCAAATTACTTACAGGACAATGAGAAATATATGTATTTGTTTCTTTTAAATTTTCTATATCTTTATCTGATATTTTTACACTATGTGCTAAAATATTGTGTATATCTTTAAAATCTCTTTTAATCACATCTGATGGTTCTTCTACATTATAATCTCTTTTTATATCTTCTCTTTCTTGTGTATTTTCACAAAAATGCATATGTATAGGCAAATTCTTTTCTTCTGCAAAATCTACACACTTTTTTACATATTCTTCATTAGATGTATATAATCCATGAATTCCTGCATTAAAAGTAATTGTTTCATATTTATAATTTTCTAATAAATTGTTTAGTTCTTCTAATCTAATTAAATCTTCTTTATTATGCCCCATTAAAGTCCTTGTTGTTTGTAATCTTACTCCACTTTCTAAAGCTGCTTTAATAATATCTTCTGTCATGAAATACATATCATTTATACATGTACAACCTGTTTCTATCATTTCTATGCATGAAAGCATTGTAGCATAATAAATATCTTCATTTGTAAGTTTGTCTTCCATTGGCCAAATTTTTTTTGTAAGCCAATCTTGTGTTTTTAATCCATCAACAGTTTCTCTAAAAATACTCATACTTATGTGAGAATGTGTATTAATTAGTCCTGGCATTACAACTTTTCCACTTGCATTTATAACTTTTTCACAATCTTCATTAATGTTTTTTTCTATTCTTTTTATTTTATTATCTTCTATTAAAATATCCATATTGGGTTCATACTTTTTTCTGTTTTCACTCATTGATATTAAATTGCAGTTTTTTATTAAAATTTTCATTATATCACTCCTAACTTTAAGTATTTTATCAGTAAAACTTATAATGTTCAAGGATAATTTTTATTAGATATATAAATCCGCTCCATCTTGCAGTGTGAAGGATATTTTCTTTCTGCATGTTTTCGAAAGAAAAATGCTTCACACTCGTGGAGCTACATATATATAACTGTGTATTTAATTTAAATAATAAAAAAGTTGTAAAAAACTATACAAAAATAAAATTTTAATGATATAATTCATTTGAAAAATTCTAATATATAGTTGAAGGAGAAAAAATATGGGAAAAATAGTTTTATTAGATGAACTAACAATTAACCAAATTGCTGCAGGAGAGGTTATAGAAAGGCCAGCAT
>CAKPGS010000027.1 GCA_934155165.1 uncultured Clostridia bacterium
GGTGTATACATTGTAGAACCAACAGTATTTGGAGACAACAGAGGATACTTCATGGAAACATACAACAAAGCAGACTTCGAAGAAATAGGTCTAAATTACGACTTCATACAAGATAACCAATCAAAATCTAAAAAAGGAGTTCTAAGAGGATTACATTTCCAAAAAAAGAATTCTCAAGCAAAACTTGTTAGATGTATAAAAGGAGAAGTTTTTGACGTAGCAGTAGATTTAAGACCAGGAAGTAAAACATATGGAAAATGGGAAGGAATTATACTAACAGAAGAAAATAAAAAAATGTTTATGATACCAAGAGGATTTGCACATGGATTTTTAGTATTATCAGATGAAGCAGAATTTGCTTATAAAATAGATAATGTTTATACACCAGAAGCAGAAGGTGGACTAACATGGAATGATGCAGATGTTGCAATAGATTGGCCTTTTGGAGATATTAATCCTAAAGACTTATTAACATCTGAAAAAGATGCCAAATGGCCATCACTTAAAGAATTAAAAGAAACAGATTTATACAAAGACTTATAAAAACAATAGGGGATAAAAATGATAAGAATAGTTATAGGCTATATTCTGCTATATTTTGTTATTATGTTGGGAAGTACATTTATCTCATACAAAACAAAGAAAAGTTTAAGCAGTTCAATACCAATAGATATACTAACAAAAATATCAGTGTTATATGTATTTGGACTTTTTAATATTCTATTAATAGGAGTAATTACAACTACAGTTGTATCAATTATATTAGGAATATATGCACTTGTAAAAATGAATAAAATACAAAGAGATACACTAGTAGATTTTGGAACAATTTTCTTTAGTATAATATACGGTATATTTGCAATAACAACATATGAAAGACTTTCAAATATGTGGGATGAATTTACATGCTGGAGTTTATTTACAAAGAAAATGTTTATTACGAATATATATGAAACAGATTGCTATCCACCGGTACCAACAATATGGCAATATTATTGTTATAAATTAATAGGGAATTATACTCAAGGAATAGAAATGTTTGGGTTATATATTTTCTCATTTTCATTATTATTGCCATTATTCAATATAAAAAAAGAAAAGAACTTAATATATAATTTAGTTTTAAGTGTAATTGTTATATGCTTGCCGGGAATCTTTTCAGAAACATATTTTTATGAGGCACCATATGTAGATGCAATATTAGGATTATTATTAGGCTATATATTTGTAGAAAGAATATTTAACACAAAATATACATATTCACTTGTAGTAGCATTATTTGTGTTAGCTCTAACAAAAGGAACAGGATTTTATATTGCAATAACAACACTAATTTGTTTCTTTGTATATGATGCAATAAAACAAATTAGAAATAAAGAAAAAATAGATAAAAAGAAATGTATAAGTAAAATAATTATATTCTTACTAATATTAAGCAGTTTAGCATCTTGGAATATATATAAAAACTTAAATATTACAAGAAAAGATAATATAAATATTATCTATGATAGTAAACTTGATGCAACAGGAATAAAAAAATTTATAACAAGTTTCTTTACAGCCTCAATGAAAACAACATCTAGTTCATTAATGGCAGATATGATACAAGAAAACTTAATAACTAAAATAATTGATGAAAATTTAACCAAAGGATATTTTCAATTAAGTATAGGTGGATTCACATTATTGGTAGCATTTGGATTTCTACTTATATATAAGAAAAACAATAAGGCAAAAAATGTTGCAATATATACTTTTGGAGGATTAATATTATATATTGTATTTTTACAACTAGCATATTTTACAAAATTTAATATGCAAGAAGCATTAACACATAATGCATTTGGAAGATATTTAGGATCTTATTTTATAGCAATGCTTATGACCTTTATAGTATTAGTAGTTGATAGTAAAAGTGCTGATTATAAAAGAGATATTACAGCGTTAATGATAATTATATTAGCATTAACACCATTGAAAGATATAGCAAATATAACAATAAATGCAGGATACTATAACTATAAAATGAAAAAAGAATTATCACCTATAATAGAAGAAACCAATAAATTAAAACAAGAAGTACCAGCAAATAGTAAAATATATGTAATAAATCAACAGCTGGAAGATAATAAATTTCAGTATTATATGTTACCAGAAAATAATGTAGAAATGGGAATATATTTCGGAAATAATTTTGCCAAAAATGAAAAAGAACAATTTAAAAATATTTTGTATAATACATATGATTATGTATATATACGAGCAACTGATGACTATTTTAATAATAATTACCAAGAATTATTTAATGAAAAAATAGAGAAAAAAGCAACATATAAAGTAATAAAAGATAACGGAAAAGAAAACTTAAAATTAGAAAGGATTGATATAAATGAGTAAAAATATTTTAGTAACAGGAGCTGCAGGATTCATAGGAGCAAACTTTGCAGAATACTTTGTAAACAAACATCCAGAATACAATGTAATTGTATTAGATAAATTAACATATGCAGGAAATATGGACAACCTAAAAAAAGTCCAAGACAAAATCAAATTTGAAAAAGGAGATATATGCGATTTTGAATTTGTTACAAGCTTATTTGAAAAATATAATATAGATGGAGTAATTCATTTTGCAGCAGAATCTCATGTAGATAACAGTATAAAAAATCCATTCATTTTCACTCAAACAAACGTAATGGGAACACATACATTATTAGAAGCAGCTAAAAGAGCTTGGGGAGAAGGTAGTGAAAATAAATTCCTACATGTATCAACAGATGAAGTATATGGAGCATTAGGAGAAGAAGGTTACTTTACAGAAAAATCACCTATAAAACCAAGTAGTCCATATTCATCATCAAAAGCAAGTTCAGATTTAATTGCATTTGCATATTGTGAAACATATAAAATGAACGTAAATGTAACAAACTGCTCAAACAACTATGGACCATATCAACACAACGAAAAATTAATACCACACATGATAAAATTAGCAATGAATAATGAAAAATTACCAGTATATGGAACAGGAAAAAACGTTAGAGACTGGTTATATGTTGAAGACCACTGTGAAGCAATAGACTTAGTATTCCACAATGGTAAAAAAGGAGAAAGATACAACATAGGTGGACACAACGAAAAAAGAAATATAGAAATAGTTAAATTAATTTTAAAACAATTAGGAAAATCAGAAGATCTAATAGAATATGTAGAAGACAGAAAAGGTCATGATTACAGATATGCAATAGACCCAACAAAAATTAAAAATGAACTAGGATGGGAACCAAAAACAAAATTTGAAGATGGAATAGTAAAAACAATAGATTGGTACATAAATAATCCTGAATGGCTTAAATAAAAATTAGAAAAAAAGTAAGTAAATTAATTGTAATATACTTACTTTTTTATTGTAATTTTAGCTATTAAATGATATTATTATGAAAAAATTAAAAGGTGGTAAAATGGACGAAATTACAAATCCAAATATAGAAAACATAGAGGAAGAAGTTTTAGAAAAATCTCTAAGACCTCAAACTTTGGACGATTATACAGGTCAAACAATAGTAAAAGAAAATATGAAAATTTATATAGAAGCGGCGAAAAAAAGAGGAGACTCTTTAGACCATGTTTTATTATATGGACCTCCAGGTCTTGGAAAAACAACACTTTCAAATATAATAGCAAACGAAATGGGGTCAAATATTAAAATAACCTCTGGACCTGTTATAGAAAAAGCAGGAGACTTAGCATCACTTCTTACAAATCTGCAAGAAAACGATGTACTATTTATAGATGAAATACATCGTCTAAATAAAAATGTAGAAGAAATATTATACCCTGCATTAGAAGACTTTTCTTTAGATATTATGATAGGAAAAGGCCCAACAGCAAGGTCTATAAGACTAGACTTGCCCAAATTTACTTTAATTGGAGCAACAACAAAAGCAGGTTCACTTACAACACCTCTTCGTGATAGATTTGGAATTGTTGAAAGACTAGAATTATATACGCCAGAAGACTTATGCACAATAGTAAAAAGGTCAAGTAAAATTCTAGGAATAGAAATAGAAGAAGATGCTGCAATGGAAATTGCAAGACGTTCAAGAGGAACACCACGTATAGCAAATAGAGTACTAAAAAGAGTTAGAGATTATGCATTAGTATTAGGTGATGGAAATATAGACTTAAAAATTGCAAAACTAGCATTAAATAAGCTAGAAATAGATGAACTTGGACTAGATAGAACAGATAGAAATGTTCTTCAAGTATTAATAGAACAATACAATGGTGGACCAGTAGGAATAGAATCACTAGCAGCATCAACAGGAGAAGAAATAGAAACAATAGAAGATGTATATGAACCATACTTAATGCAAATAGGGTTTGTATCTCGTACACAACGAGGGAGAATTGCACTTCCAAGAGCATACGAACATTTAGGATATAAATATGAGGAAAAATAATGAAAAATAAAAAGAAATTATTTGAAGATATAGGAATATTTCTTGTTATATTAATTTGTATAAGCTATTTTATTTTTAGCAAAGAAATAGGGGACTTAGATGAAATATGGAACTACAATTTTGCAAATTGTATAGCAAAAGGAATGGTTCCATACAAAGATTTTAATATAGTAATAACACCCTTGCTTTCAATAATAGAATCAATATTTTTAAGAATATGTAATGAGCTAATAACAATGAGAATATTAGCAGTTATACTAAATAGCTTAAATTTATTTTTAATATACAAAACACAAGAAAAATTAGGAATAAAAAGAAGTGTAAGTATAATTACAACAACAGTAATTGCTTATTTAGTAAAAAATTATTTATGTATAGATTATAATTGGTTTGTACTATTTTTAAGCTTAGTTATAATTAATATAGAATTTAGTAAGTGTAAATCTAATAAAATCAAAAACTTAATTATTGGAATATTAGCAGGAATGTGTATATGCACAAAGCAAACAACAGGAGCTTTTATATGCTTTACAATAGTAATGTATAAAACTTTTTTTGCAATAAAAACAAGGCAAAAAGAAGATATAAAAAAAGTATTATTAGTAATAATTGGAATAGCAATTCCAACTATAGTATTAATGCTATACCTTGCAATTAATGGAGCAATAAATAGTTTTATAGATTATTGTATATTAGGAATAAAAACATTTAACAACAAAATATCATATATAAATTTAATAAAATCTGATATATTAAGTATAAAAATATTGTCTGTAATAGTACCTATTTCAATGATTTTATTAAGTGCGTATTCAATAATAAAAAAAGATAAAAAACTTCTATTTTTAGTTTGCTTAGGAATAGCAAATTTCGTTGTAGCATTTCCAATTTCAGATAACATTCACTTTTTAATTGGAAGTACAATAACTTTAATAGGAATAGTATATGTGTTATATACATACTTTTATAATATTTTGAAAAATAAAAAAATAAAACTATTTTACAAGTTCTTTTGTGAATATTTAGCTATTGCAATATTAGTTTTAATAGGAATATGGGGTATTTATAAGAATTATAAATATATAAAACAGGAAAATAATTACAGTACATTAAATCATTTTAGAAACATAGCCATATCAGAAGAATTAGAAAATAAAATAAAAAATGTAGAAAGTTATATAGAAAATTTAGAAGAAAAAGTATATATATTAGACTCAGATGCAGCACTTTATAATATACCAATAGATACCTATAACAAAGATTTTGATATGTTTAATAAAGGCAATTTGGGAGAAAAAGGCGAGCAAGGACAAATAAAAAAAATACAAAATATGCGTAATGTTAAAATTTTAATAAGAAGAAATGGGTTAAGCAGAAATTGGCAAACACCTGAAGAAGTAAGAAAATATATAAAAGAAAATTTAGAAAAACAAGAAAGTATAGAAATTTTTGATGTTTATTATAAGGAGTAGAAAAAAATGAAATTATTAATGCATACATGTTGTGCACCATGTAGTGTGTATTGCATAGATTCACTAAGAAAAGAAGGAATAGAACCAACAGTATATTGGTATAACCCAAACATACATCCATATATGGAATATAAAGCAAGAAGAGATTGCTTAAAAGAATATACAAAAAGTATAAATGTAGAAGCAATATTTGAAGAAAATTATGGGTTAGATGAATTTTGCAAAAATGTAATAGGAAACTTAGAAAATAGATGTTCAAACTATTGCTACAGAGTACGACTAGAACAAACAGCAAAATATGCAAAAGAAAATGGATACGACACAATAACAACAACACTTCTAGTAAGCCCATATCAAAAACACGAAATATTAAAAGCACAAGCAGAAGAAATAGCAAAAAAATATGGACTAAACTTCTTGTACAGAGACTTTAGAGTTGGATTCAGAGAGGGACAAGCAAAAGCACGTGAACTAGGATTATATATGCAAAAATACTGTGGATGTGTATTTTCAGAAGAAGATAGATACAGTAAGCAAATCAAGAGAGATAAAGAAATATAGTAGAGGAGCACAGTGTGCTCTATTACAAAAAGCTATAACGAAAATATGGAAAATAACTAGTAATTTAATATGGGATGAATGTAAGGGATTTAGCAATATTAGAACTATTAATTTCAACTGGTATGAGAGTTGGAGAAATTACAAGATTAAATATATCAGATATGAATTTTCAAGAAAGAAGTTGTATTGTTTTAGAAAAAGGTAATAGTGAAACAGATTAGGAATATCAGGAATTGAAATAGTTATCAGAAACTTAGGAAAACAAGCAAATATAAATAAAGTTCATCCACATAAATTTAGAAGAACAATGGCTACAATGGCAATAGATAAAGGTATGCCAATAGAACAAGTGCAAAAATTATTGGGACATATTAAAATAGATACAACAATGGAATATGCAATGGTAAGTCAAAATAATGTGGAAAATTCACATAGAAAATATATTACTTAAAGAATGTTTTAAAAAATTTTCTAGATTATAGATAAAAATCAATTATAAATTAGGAAATGAAGAGTATTTTAAAAGAAAAAAATATCATTAATTAATAAGACTCCAGGGTTAGCTGGAGTTGAAAATTTTTAAAGTATTATATTACGAGCAATTGCAAGTAAAACATCTTCAGTATAAGTATAATTAGTAATTTTGAACTCATATTTAGCAAAAGAAGAATCAGATTTAGCAATTGTTAAATAAATTTCTAATTCATTGAAATTCTTTCGGCTAATAGGTTTTTCAAAGAGTCCATTTTCATCAAATGTACAGCTAATTATAACATTGACTAAATCCTCTACTGAGATTTTTTCGCATTCTGCCCGTAACATAATAATTGCTGCTTCGTTTTCAGTATTACAATAATTATCATCAAAATACTTTTCATCTATATCTATAGTAAATTTATAATCAATAGATATTTTTTTCATAGTAAATCCTCCTTAATGTTGACCAAAAAAATTGCTAACCCAATTTTTTTGTGTTTTCATAAGTATATTATACCATCAAATAGTTGAAAAAACAATGTTTTATGTACATCAAAAAAATAAAGTTGACTATATATTAATAACTTGATATAATTGCAAAAGTGTAGGGAGTTTACAATGAAAAAAGAAGAAAATGTTTTAAAATATTATGTATTATGTAACAAATTAAAAGATATAATCAGAACTGGTTGGAAAGATTGGAATGTAGAAAGAATTAGATTAGAAAGTGTTGCAGAGCATATATTTGGTGTACAAATGTTAGCTATTGCAATGAAGTCTGAATATGAATATGATATAAATATTATGAAGGTAATATTTATGTTAGCAGTTCACGAATTGGAAGAAATATATATAGGAGATTTAACTCAATTTCAAGTTTCTAAAGAAGAAAAAAAGAAAATAGGTCATGAAGCAGTATCTAAAGTATTAGATGGTTTACTTGATAAAAAGGAAATTGAGAATATAATCTTAGAATTTGATGATAGAATAACAAACGAGGCTAAGTTTGCATATCAATGTGATAAACTAGAATGTGACCTGCAGTGTAGATTGTATGATGAGGAGAATTGTGTAGACTTGAATAATCAAAATTCTAATACTACTTTCAGAGATTCTAGAGTTCAAAAATTATTAAAAGATGAAATATCATGGTCGGAAATGTGGTTAAAGTTTGGACAAGAATCTTATAATTATGATGAAAATTTTACAAATGTGTCAAATTATGCTATAAATCATAGTATAAAAGAACTTATTTAAAAATATGGAGGTTAAATATATGAAAAGATATGTATTATTGTTATTATTTACAAAAGATTTTAAAAAAGTATTGTTAATAAAAAGAAATAAAAAGCCATATGCTAATTTATATAATGGTATCGGAGGGAAAATTGAAAATAATGAAACGGTTATTGAGGCTACAATTCGTGAATGTAAAGAAGAAACTAACATACAGATTTCCGAACCAAAATTGTTGGTAACTTGTACATATCCAAAATCAATTAATTCAGATGAGGATAAAGAAATGGCAGTATTATATGATTGTGTTGATGAAGTAGATGTAAAAGAAAATTATGAAGGTAGTTTTGAATGGAAAAATATTGATTTTGCTTTAGACTTTAACAATAAACAAATTGCTGGATTATCTAATTTAGCTCAATTCATTAAGGAAATCCTTGATATTGAAGGAATTGTAAAGTTTTATTAATTGACTTTTATGTAAAAACATGGTATTATGTTAATATGTTGTGTTAATTTAACCTAATATTAATTAATGTGGAGGTAATCGTTATGAAAGAGCGGAACAAAGTAGCAAATATTTTTACAAACATTGCTCCAGAGTGGAATAACAAAGGAAATCTTATAGCGAGTTGCATTGGACAGAAGAATCCATTTAAAACCGAGTATAAAAACTGGATTCGAAACGGTATGCGTATTTTAGATGTAGGATGTGGTGCTGGAAAGAATCTTCTCAAAATTGATTCTGAATATGAAGATTGTGAATTGTACGGAATTGATATTAGCGAAAAAATGGTTGAAATAGCTGAGCAAAATAGTGCTAATGCAAAGAATCGTATTGTTTTTGCTAATATTGATTTTCTAGAGTTTAATTCGGAGGGAAAATATGATGTAATTATATTTAACTATGTATTACATCATATGGAAAAGCCACAACTTGCTGTTGAAAAAGCATACAGTTTACTCAAGAACAATGGACTTATTATGCTAACAGTTCCTGGGACTGAATATTTAAAGGAAACATTTCCATATTGTCAGGGTGTTAACAATGATTCCATTGGTCGCTTTCCGAGAGAAAAAGTTGAAAATATGTTTAAAACTTTTGAAGTAGTGCAGTTGCTATATAAGAAGTCAATGTTTTTAATGCGGTTTGATTCATATGAGCAATATATGCAATATCTTAAAAGCATAGGAACTTATCAAAAGATTGTCAATTATTCTCATAAGAAATGGAGTATGGAATTTGAACGCTTGGTTATGAATTCTTACCTGAATGCAAAATATATTACAGGTCACTATGATATGTATGTATATTTTAAGAAAGAATAGTAACAGAAAAATCTTACAGGCGATGTCTGTGAGATTTTTCTATATAAATTGTAATTTTGAAATGTAAACTCGCCTACAAATTACAATTTATAGAGGAGACATTAAATATGGAAATCTATAATTTAAGAGATAAAACAGAATACTTAGATGAAGTTGCAAGCCTAGAATATGAGGAGTGGGCAGATAATAAAGAAGAAAATAAACAGGAAAGAATTGAAAGAAAAAAAGCAAAGATATGTAACTCATTTGATAATAAATCTTTTTGTAAATTAATTTTAGTAGATAATAATAATTTAATAGGGTTCATATCTATTTTTCCAAAGGATTGCGAAGAAGAAAAGAAATTAACACCTTGGTATGCTACAATGTATGTTAAAGAAGAATATAGAAACAATGGATATTCTCGAATATTAAATGATGCTATATTAAAAGAAGCTAAAAATAGAGGCTTTTCAACATTATATTTAAAAACAGACTTAGAAAATTATTATGAAAAATTTGGAGCAATTTTTATAAAAAAATTAAAATCAGGTGAATACTTATATAAATTTGAATTACGAAAATAAATATTATTTGTAAAGAAGGTAAGACGGCTATTTATTAGTCGCCTTTATTTTATATTATAGAAAATTTCTATTTTAGTTGTAGGGACTGATACATTAAGTATGTCCGCGTGTTTTTTTATTGTATTATAAAAACATATATGATATAATTTCTAAAGTTTTAAAATATATAGAAAGAAGAATGGAAATGAAGAAAATAGTAATTATAGGTGCAGGACCTGCAGGCCTTACTGCTGCATATGAATTATTAAAAAATAAGGAAGATTATGAGGTTACAATTCTAGAAGAATCAAATGAAATAGGTGGAATTTCTAGAACTGTTAAATATAATGGAAACAGAATGGATATAGGTGGGCACAGATTCTTTTCAAAAGATGAAAGAATAATGAATTTATGGAAAGAAATTATGCCTGTTCAAGGTAAACCATCTTTTGATGATGAAATATTAGAAAGAGAAAAGCCATTAGAAAATGGTGGACCTAATCCAGAAATTGATGATGAAGTAATGCTTGTTAGAACAAGAGTATCTAGAATTTATTATTTAAAGAAATTTTTTGACTACCCTATTAGTATGAAATTCCAAACCTTTAAAAATATGGGATTTATAAGAACAATAAAAGCAGGTTTTAGCTACCTAAAATCAACAATAATAAAAAGAGAAGAAAAATCATTAGAAGATTTTTATATAAACAGATTTGGAAAAGTATTATACAGTATGTTTTTTGAAAAATACACAGAAAAATTATGGGGAAGACATCCAAGTGAAATATCAGCAGACTGGGGTGCTCAAAGAGTAAAAGGACTTTCTATAAAAACTATTATAAAAGATATGTTCTCTAAAATATTTAAAATAAAGAATAATAAAAATACAGAAACATCATTAATAGAACAATTTTGGTATCCTAAATATGGACCAGGCCAATTATGGGAAACACTTGCTAAAAAAGATGTTGAAAGTGGTGCAAAAATACTAAAAGGTTGTAAAGTAGAAAAAATAAATGTAGAAAGCGGAAAAGTACATTCTATAACCTATAGAAAAGACGGGAAACAAGAAGAAATAATAGGAGACATATTTATATCTTCAATGCCTTTAAAAGACTTAGTTTTAGGAATAAATAATACACCAAAAGAAATTAGTAAAATAGCAGAGGGATTACCATACAGAGACTTTATAACAGTAGGACTATACTTAAACAAACTAAAATTAGAAAATAAAACAAATATAAAAACACTTGGAAACATAGTACCAGATTGTTGGATTTATGTTCAAGAGGCAGATGTAAAAATAGGAAGAATACAAATATTTAATAACTGGTCACCATATCTAGTAAAAGATGCAGAAAATAAAGTATGGATAGGTCTTGAATACTTCTGCACAGAAAATGATGAATACTGGAATATGAGTAAAGAAGAATTTGTAGAATTTGCTATTTCAGAACTTGTAAAAATGAATATAATAGACAAAGAAGATGTATTAGATTCACACGTAGAAAAAGTAAAAAAAGCATATCCAGCATATTTTGATACATATGAACACATAGATAAAATAATAAATTATGTAGATTCCTTTGGAAACCTATATTGCATAGGAAGAAATGGTCAACATAGATACAATAATATGGACCATTCAATGCTTACAGCAATAGAAGCGGTAAATAATATAAAAAATAATGTAGAAGACAAACACAATGTATGGAATGTAAATACAGAAAAATCATATCATGAAAAGAAATAGCAAAATAATAACATAGGTGAAAAAATGAAGATAAAAAACAAATATAGAATATTAATTTATATAATAATTGGACTAGCCTTAGCCATTAGACTAGCATATATAATAAAAATGCCATATACAGAAAAGCAACATGATGTAGAACCAAATGGAAATGGCCTAAGCTATATTTTTACAATATATGAAACAGGTCATTTGCCAGAAGATAATATAGGGCAACACTATCATCCACCACTACATCAAATAATATGTGCAATGTTTTTAAAAATAACTAGTATATTTAATACAGATACAAACTTTATGTGCGAAAGCTTACAATTTGTAACTTTAATATACTCAATGGGATTGGTATTTATAGTATATAAAATTTTGCAAGAATTACATATAAAAGAGAAATATAAAATATTAGCAATGATAGTAGTTGCATTTCATCCAACACTAATTATATTATCAGGAAGCTTAAATAATGATTGTTTATGTTTAACATTTACAATATGGACAATACTTAGATTAATAAAATGGTATAAAAATGATAATATAAAAAATACAATATTACTTGCAATTATAACAGGTTTATGTGTAATGGCAAAAACATCAGGGGCAATAGTTGCAATACCTATAATGTATATATTTTTATTAAAATTATATAGAAAAGTAAAAAAATCAGAAAACAAAACATTAGTAATAAAAAAATATATGTATTTATTTATATTTTTTGGATGTATTTCTTTGTCAATAGGACTATGGTATCCTATAAGAAATTATATAGAATTTGGACAACCAATATTATATGTAATGAATCCACATAATTCTGATTTATATGTAGGAAATTACACGTTATTGCAAAGATTTTTACCGTTTTCAAACGAAATAAATCAAATGTATTGTGATCCATGGAATCAATACAATATACCAATATTTTTGCTTAAATGTTCATTGTTTGGAGAATATAGTTGGAATACAAATGGAGCATTTGAAATTTTATATGCAACCTCTATAGTATTAAATATATACTTAATATTTGAAACTATATATTGTATTATATCTCAAATGATGAATAAAACAAAAAGAAATAAGCAATGGAAAATAGCATTTTTACTATTATTTATATTTAACATATTTAGCTATATAACAATGAATATAAAATTGCCATATGGCTGCACAATGGACTTTAGATACATTGCATCAACAGTGTTTACAGGAACAATGTTTGTAATATTCGAAATGCAAACTATAAAACAAAATAAAATAATATACGATATAATTACTACACTAACAGTAATTATGTGTTTATCAGCAGATACAATATTGTTATTATCGCAAGTGTAAAGGAAAGGAAAAGTTAAATGAGTAGACTTTTATTAATAGATGGAAATAGTATTTTAAATAGAGCCTTTTATGGAATTATGGGAAATAAAATGTTAACCACTAAAGATGGAAAATATACAAATGCAGTATATGGATTTTTAGCAATAATGTTTAAAGTAATGGAAGAATTAAAACCAGAATATATGATGGTTACATTTGATATGAAAGGTCCAACAAAAAGGCACGAAATGTACAAAGAATATAAAGCAAATAGACATGGAATGCCAGATGAACTAGCAGAACAAATGCCAATAATAAAAGAAATTCTAAGAGCAATGAACATAGACATAATAGAAAAACAAGGTTATGAGGGAGATGACATTTTAGGAACACTTTCTGTTTATGGTGAAAAACAAGGTTTAGAAGTTACAGTACTTTCAGGAGATAGAGATAACTTTCAACTTGCAACAGATAAAGTAACAATTAGAATACCAAGAACCAAAGCAGGAAAAACAGAAGTTGAAGACTTTAATAGAGAAAAAATAATAGAAACCTATGGAGTGGAACCAAAACAATTAATAGAAGTTAAAGGACTTCAAGGAGATTCATCAGATAATATACCAGGAGTTCCAGGAATAGGAGAAAAAACAGCCTTAAGTTTAATAAAAAAATATGGTAGCATACAAAATTTGTATGAAAAAGTTGAAAAAGGTGAAGACGATTTAAAAGGAAAGCAAAAAGAAAACATAGTAAATAATAAAGAACTAGCAATGCTATCAAGAGAGCTAGGAACAATAAATTTAGAAGCACCAGTAGAAATGTCAATGGAAGAACTAAAAGTTGAAGAATGGAACAAACCAGAAGTTTTAAGAATATTTAAAGAATTAAATTTCAATAGATATATAGAAAGATTTAACCTAGAAGAAGAAAATAAAACACCTAAAATAGATTTAAAAGAACTAATAAAAATAGAAGAAAAAACTTTAAATCAAATAAAAGAAATAGTAACAAAAAATAAAAAAATATTTTTCTGCTTTGCAAAAGAAAATAGCGAAACTATAGGTAATATAATAAATAAAAAAATAACTTATATCTATGTAGCAGAGAATGAAAATGTATATTATGCTAAAGTAGAAGATATTGAAATATTAAAAGAAATATTCGAAAACACAGAAATTGAAAAATATGGATATAAACTTTCAGAAGATTATATATTATTAAAACAACTAGGAATAAAGCCTAATAACATAGTATACGATGCAGAAGTAGCAGAATATGATATTGACCCTACAAAGTCAAAATACCCATTAGAAGATGTAAGTTTAAAATATCTAAATTTAGACATTAACGAATATTTAGAAGCAAATAATGTAAAAGAAGAAAATACAAAACAATTAAATTTATTTGATAATAGTGAAGAAAAAGAAAATACAGAAAAATACAAATATGCAATAAATGTATATGTAATATATAAATCTTACGAGAAAATAATAGAAGAATTAAAAACTACAAATGAATATGAGTTATTTAAAACTATAGAAATGCCATTGGTTGAAGTTCTTTCTGAAATGCAATGGGCAGGAATGCACATTGAAAAGCAAGAACTACAAGATTTTGGCAATAAGCTAAAACAAGATATAGATAAAATAGTAAAAGAGATATATGAACTATCTGGAGAAGAATTTAATGTAAATTCTCCAAAACAATTAGGAGAAGTATTATTTGAAAAGTTGAAATTACCTGTTATAAAGAAAACAAAAAATGGATATTCAACAGATGTAGCAGTGTTAGAAAAATTAGTTGGAGAGCATCCTGTTATAGAAAAAATCTTAGAGTATAGAAGTTTAGCTAAACTTAATTCAACATATGTAGAGGGTCTAGAACCATATATAAATGAAAAAACAAAAAGAATACACTCATATTTCCATCAAACAATAACAGCAACAGGAAGAATTAGTTCAACAGAACCAAACTTGCAAAATATTCCTACAAGAATCGAACTAGGAAAACAATTAAGAAAAGTATTTAAACCAGAAAAAGATTATGTTTTTATAGATGCAGACTACTCACAAATAGAATTAAGGGTACTTGCACATATATCAGAAGATGAAAACATGATGAATGCATTTAAAAATGGAGAAGACATTCATAAACAAGCAGCATCAAAAGTTTTAGGTATTCCATTAGAAGAAGTAACAAAACAGCAAAGGTCACATGCTAAAGCGGTAAATTTTGGAATAGTATATGGTATAAGTGATTTCGGTTTAGCAGGTCAACTAGGAATATCAAAAAAAGAAGCAAAACAATACATAGAAAGCTATTTAGAAAAATATTCAGGTATAAAAAAATTCATGGAAGACATTGTAGAAAAAGCAAAACAGCAAGGATATGTAGAAACATTATTTGGAAGAAGAAGATATATACCAGAATTAAAATCTAACAATTATATGGTAAGACAATTCGGTTCAAGAGTTGCAATGAATATGCCAATACAAGGAACAGCAGCAGATATAATGAAAATAGCTATGATAGATGTATACAGTAAATTAAAAGAAAAAAATTTAAAATCAAGACTTATTTTACAAATACATGATGAATTAATTATAGAAGCATATAAAGAAGAAAAGGAAGAAGTAAAAGAAATATTAAAATCTTCAATGGAAAATGCATATAAATTAAATGTACCATTAATAGTAGACATGTGCGAAGCAGATAATTGGTATGATGCAAAATAAAAAATCAAGGAGAAAAGATGAAAAAATTAATAATTATAATATTAGTAATTGCATTAATATTATTTGGAATAAAATATTATAATTTGGATAATGAACTAATGAAAAAAATATACGTAAAAAATTATTCAAACTATGTAGAAAAATATAGCAAAGAAAACAACTTGGATGAAAATTTAGTATATGCAATAATAAAGGCAGAAAGCAATTTTAAAGAAGGTGCAGTATCATCAAGTGGAGCTGTGGGGTTAATGCAACTAATGGAAACAACAGCAGACGACGTTGCAAGAAAAATGAATATAGATTTTAAAATAGATTTATTGTACCAAGCAGAAGACAATATAAAAATAGGAACAAAATACTATAAAACACTTTATGATAAATATAAAAACAATGCAGTAGCACTAATGGCATACAATGCAGGAAGCGGAAATGTAGATAGATGGATACAAGAAGGAACAATAAAATCAGACGGAACAGATGCAGAAAACATCCCCTACAAAGAAACAAACAATTACGTAAGAAAAATATTAAGAGATTATGAAATTTATAAAGATCTTTACAAATAAATAGACGTTGTAGGGGCACGGTGCTCCGTGCCCACAATAAAAACAAAATAATGAATTAATCTAAAATTTTATAAAAACAAATTTTAAATAATTGACAATAAATTGGCTGTGCTATATAATTTCAAAAAAAGGAGGTAATTTGAATGGCAGTTTTAGTTACAGGTGGGGCAGGTTTTATAGGTAGCCACACTGCAGTCGAATTATTAAATGCAGGAAAGGAAATAGTAATATTAGATAATTTCTCAAATAGTAAACCACAATCATTAGAAGCAATAAAAAAGATTACAGGAAAAGACTTTAAATTTTATGAAATGGATTATTTAGATAGAGAAAAACTAGAAAAAGTATTTGAGGAAAATGAAATAGATTCTGTATTGAATTTTGCTGGATTTAAAGCGGTTGGTGAATCAATAGAAAAACCAATAGAATATTATACAAATAATATCTCAGGAGCACTTGTATTATTAGATACAATGAGAAAATATGGAGTAAAAAAATTCGTATTTAGTTCATCAGCAACAGTATATGGAGAACCAGAAAAAATACCAATAACAGAAGACTGCAAAACAGGTGGAACAACAAATCCATACGGTACATCTAAATTATTCATAGAGCAAATATTAAAAGATATATATAATTCAGATAACACATGGGATATAGCAATACTTAGATATTTTAACCCAGTAGGAGCACATGAAAGTGGTTTAATAGGAGAAGAACCACAAGGAATACCAAATAACTTAATGCCATATGTAGCAAGAGTTGCAGCTAGAAAATTAAAAGAGTTATCTGTATTTGGAAATGACTATGATACACCAGATGGAACAGGAGTTAGAGATTATATACATGTTGTAGACTTAGCAAAAGGACATATAAAAGCATTAGAAAAACTAGAAAAAGAAGGTAAAGGACTATTTATATATAACCTAGGAACAGGAAAAGGCTATAGTGTTTTAGATATGGTAAAAGCATTTGAAAAATCAACAGGAAAAAAAGTAGCATATAAAATAGCACCAAGAAGAGCAGGAGACATAGCAACATGCTACTCAGACCCAACAAAAGCAAAAGAAGAATTAGGTTGGGAAGCAACAAAAACATTAGATGAAATGTGTAAAGACTCATGGAATTTTATAAATAAAGGATAAATCGCAATTATTAGTATAAAATTAAATGTAGGGGTCGACGCCTCTGTTGACCCGTTAAAATATAATAATTACCCCAAACTATTGCAATTTTAGCAAAAATAGTATAGAATAGAAAAAGTTGAAAATAATATTTAAGGAGGAACAAAAATGGCAGAAGTATATTCAGCAGGAGATTTTAGAAATGGAACAACATTTGAAATGGATGGAAACGTATTTAAAGTAGTAGAATTTCAACACGTAAA
>CAKPGS010000028.1 GCA_934155165.1 uncultured Clostridia bacterium
TATTTACATCTCCTATAATTACTTGATCCTGTGTTCCTGGTATACTACCTAACTCACTATTTTTTATTCCTACTTTTAGAATTTTTAAATAATTATCTATAGAAGTTTTTTCATCTCCGAATACTAAATTTAGTTCATCAAAAATATTCATTAAAATGTTCCAACCAGAAATATATTCATTGCTTATATCTATTAATCCTAATTCTTGTAGTTTTTCTGCCTTTTGGTTTAAGGTTTTATCTACATTCATTTCTAATAAATAATTATATAAATTTTCCGTTATTGCTTTTACAGTTTTATTTTTATTTATTTCAGCTTTGAACTTTAAAATAGGATTTACTATTTGCTCACGAATTTCATTTAATCTTTGTACATTTTTTTCATCTTCTTCGTTTCTAATTCCATAATTCCATTCTTTTTCATACCATTTTTTGCCTTTTATTCCCCAAGCTACACAATATTTTTCTAAGCTAAAAATGTCATCATTATCAAGCCATAAAAAGCCTGATTTTATATAATTAAACATTGCTTCAAATGACCAATTTTTTGTATATATTTCAAATAATGATACTATAAATTTTATAACTAAATTTTGATTTAAGTTTCTTTTTTCATCCATAAAATATGGAATATTATATTTATTAAAAATTACTTTAATTAAGCTTGAATATGTATCTAAATTTTTTGTTATAACTGAAAAATCGCTATACTGTATATTTTCTTTTTGCATTGTTTTTATAATTTCCTGTGCAATATTTTCAATTTCTGAATACTGATTTTTAGCAAGCATTAAATTTATATTATTTACTTTTTCTTTATATTCTTCGTAAGGCACTGCATATAAATTTTTTTCTAGGTGTTCTAATTCTTTATTTTTAAATCTTTTTGCTTCTTTTAAATTTATTGTCTCAACTTTTATATTCTTTTCTTTGCTTATATCTAAAATTTTTTGTATTGTTTTTTTATTATCATAAAAAATATCTGTATCAGGATTTGTTGACTGTTCTAAATTATCACTACAAATAGTTATTGTAACTTCTTCTGCAACATCAATTAATTTTGAAATTATAGAATATTCCTGTGTTGTAAATCCTGCAAATTCGTCTATATATATGCAAGAATTATTATATTCGTTTGTATAATTTATTTTCTCTGAAAGTATTGTTAATAAATCATTTTCATCTATATATTTATCTTCTATTTTTTCGTTATAACCTTTGTACGAAATTATAATATCTGTTAATTTTCTTCTTAAATATTCGTCCTCTATATTTTCTAATTCTTCTTCTAAATCTGCTAAAGTAACATTATGTTTTTTTAATTCTGTAATAGCATTTGCTACAACCTCAATATTTTCATCTGATTTATTTAAGAAATTTAAGCTTTTTTTATTCTTGTGTAAAATGCTATAAATTAACATAGATTTTCCACAATTACTTAAAGTAACCTGTGTAGAACCGCCTACTTCATTTAAAATTCTATATGCCATTCTATTAAAAGTTATAACCTCTGTATTTGTTATAGCTTTTGTATCTATTGTATCCATTAATTTTCTTTCAGCAGTAAAAGAAAATTGCTCTGGAGTAATTATATATATTTTTTTATTTTCATTTATCTTATTTTTTACTTCTTTAAAGCAATACTCTGTTTTTCCTGTTCCAGACTTGCCATAAACAATTTTTAATCCCATAATCTCACCTGCTTATAAGTATATCAAAAGAGAGCTAGTAAAATCAACTAGCTCCATTATCTTTTATATTTCTACATAAATTTTATTTGTATTTTTTACTACTATTCCTGGTTTTGGTAGTTGTTCTTTTATTATTGTTTGTGTTTCGTCTATTTCCTGATTTTCTTCTAGATTATTTATTTCTAATTCCATTTTATATTCTTTTAATTTTTCCTTTGCCTCTTTTATTGTTACTCCTCTTAATTCTGGCACTGTTACATCAAATATTTCTTCTTCTGTTTCTATTTCTTTGTCTTTTTGTAATTCTAAATATGGTAGTACTTCGCTTAGCACTTGGCCTCCTACTGGTGCAGCTATTCCACCTCCTTGGTGACCACCTTCTCCTGTTGGATTATACAGAGTTACAAGTATTACAACTTGTGGATCTGTTATTGGGGCTACACCTAAAAATGATGTTACATATTTTCCTGTATTTACACCATCTTCAGAAGTTCCTGTTTTTCCTCCAACTGTGTATCCTACTACTTGTGCATTTTTCCCTGTTCCTTCATCTACAACAGATTGCATCATACTTAGCATTTTTTCAGATGTTTCTTTAGATAATATTTGGTTTCCTTTTTTTATTTCTAAGTCTGTTTTTTCTCCTGTTTTACTATCTATTACTTGTTTTACAACTCTTGGCTGTATTTTATATCCTCCATTTGCTATTGATGAAACCGCTGTAACTAATTGTATTGGAGTTATTTCAAACCTTTGCCCAAAACTTACTGTTGCCAGTTCTACTGGTCCCATCTTGTTTTCTGCTAAAAATATGCTTTTTGCTTCTCCAGGTAATTCTATTCCTGTTTTTTCTAATAAACCAAATTTCGAAAGATATTCATAATATTTGCTTACACCAATTTTTTGACCTAATCCTATAAATACTGGATTACATGAATTCATCAGTCCTTGTCTTAAACTTTCTGAGCCATGTGGTCTGTAGTATCTCCAGCATTTAATTCTTGCTCCTGCAATCGTAATCGAACCTGTACAACAAAACTCTCCTTGCCTATCTATATCTGTTACAATTCCTTCTTCTAATGCAGTTGATGCTGTTATTAATTTAAAGGTTGAGCCTGGTTCGTATGTATCTGAAATTGCTTTATTTCTCCATACTGCTTGCAACCTTTTATTTTTTTCTGCCTCATCTAAATTTCCCCAGTTATCTATATCTTCTTGAATTGTTGGTTCAAATGGTTCATTCAAATTATAATCTGGATATGTTGCCATAGCAAGTACATCACCTGTTTTAGGATTCATTATTACTATGTTTCCTCCATCTGTACACACATTATCTATACAAGCATTTTCCAAGTATTTCTCTGCAATAGATTGTATTGTCATATCTAAAGATAAAACTATGCTATTTCCATCTTCTGCAGGTATATATTCTTCTTTACTTTCTGAAAGATTTCCTCCTGTTGCATCTGAAATTCTCTCAATCTTACCAGCTTTTCCTTTTAAAATATTATCAAATTTTGCTTCTATACCATCCAATCCTTGATTATCCCCACCACAAAATCCAATAAATTGTGCTGCTAAATTATTATATGGATAATATCGTTTTGTGTCTTCATCTATGTTTATTCCTTCTGTTATATCATTTTCATTCATCCATACTCGCAATTTATCTGTTTTTTCTTTTTCTTGTTTTTTTGCAATTGTTTCTATAGAACTATTTCTTTTTACCCTTTTTAAAACCTTTTCATAATCAATTTCTAAAATATCACTTAAGGCTCTTGCAACTTTTTCCTTATTTTCTTTTGCAATATTGGTAGGATTTACTGTAACTGTTTCTGCTGAACTACTTACAGCAAGCACAACGTTTCCTGTTGCATCATAAATAGTTCCTCTTTTAGGATTTACAGCTCTTTCTAGACTTTGTTGCTCATATGCTTTTTTTTGCAAATCACTTCCTTGAACAAATTGTATATATGCAATATGAGCAATTAAGGCTAACATTAGCGATATAGCACCAATCAAAATCCATCTTATTCTTTTTTTAGTTTTAATAGAAACAGCACGCATATAAAATCACCTCTATCTTTAAATTATATAAGATAAAGGTGTTTTTTATGATTTTTTATTTTTTATAAGTTTCCTGCACCAATTATTCCTGCATCATTAAATAGTTTTGCCGTAATTATGTTTATATTGTCTCTTTTGTTAAATAGTAGATTTTCTTTTATTATTTTTTCTTTTAAGGGTTCTAATAATATACTTTGATAATATGTAAAACTTCCCCCTATTACTGTTATTTCTGGTTCAAATATATTTATTAAATTTGATATTCCTATTGCTAGGTTTTCTACATATTCATTTATTATTTTTTGTATTTCATCTGTAATTTTTCCTTCTAATTTTGGTAATATTTCATAACTTATTGCATTTTGTGGCATTTCTAAACTTTGTGTTAATTTTGCTTTAAAGTTTTTCATTGAACCATATATATCAAAACAACCTACTTTTCCGCATTTACATTTTTCTCCGCTTTGTTTTATTGACATATGACCTATTTCTAATCCACTATATTTTTGCGGTTCAAATAATTTTCCGTTTATGAATAATGCTCCTCCAACACCTGTTCCAAGGCATATAAATAAACTACTCTTATATTCTTTCATATTTCCATATAATTTTTCTGCCATTGCAGCACATTTTGCATCGTTTTTTACTTGTATTTCTGTATTAGGATAGTATTTTTTTAAAGCTTTGCAAATATTATATTCTTGTATTCCTAAATTTACGGCATTTTTTATTATTTGGCCATCTTCAACAGTTCCTGGAGTTGCTATTCCTATTTTTTTTATATCTGATAAATATATATTTTTTTCTCTTAATAGATTATTTATATTTGATACAATTGCTTCTTCTATAAATTGTTCTATTTTATTTTTTTCATATATTTGTATTTCTCTTTTTTCTATAATTTCATCTTTTTCCACTAACCCTATTGCTATGTGGCTTCCGCCTATGTCTATTCCAATATTCATTTGTGTATCTCCTTTTAACAAAGGCGACCAATGGTCGCCCCTACATTATTTATATTATTTCTTGCAAAATCTTATATAAATCCTAAACACCTGCGGCATCAAATAAGAAGTTACCCATATATACTTGTAGTGCTGGTACTAATATAACTAGAACGAAGAATACTAATACAACACCAACTAGAGCTTGTATTATTTGTGGCATTATTGCCATAATTTTTTGCATTATTTGTTCTATATCCATTTCCATGTATTCAACTAGTTTTTCCATCATTTCTGCTAAGTCTGTTTGCATACCTATTTTTAACATTTCTGTTATCATTGATGATGCAAGTCCAGATTTTTCAAATGGTTCAATCCATGAGGTACCCATTATTATGTTGTTTATCGCTGTTTCTATTATTGAAAGTAATACATAATTTGATACAACGTTTTTGGCTACTTCCAAAGAATCTTGTATTCTCATTCCATTTTGTAAATTTAAAAGCATTGCTTTCATAAATCTTGAAAAATCTATTGCAAAATTCAATTCTCCAAAAACAGGCATCTTATATTTAAACAAATGAAAATTATATTTACCTTTTGGAGTATTTATATAATATATTAGTCCTGCGACAGCCCCTATGATTACAACTGTAGGGATTAACCAGTATTGTTCTATTAATTCAACAACATGCTTAAACCACAGTGTGGCAGCTGGTAATTGTGCACTACTTCCTACAGATTGGTAAACTCCTTCTACAACTGGTATACCAAATTTTGTTCCAACTACTAATAATATTAAAAGTAGTACAATCAAAGCAACATTTGGTATAACCATTTTTTTAACTCTTTTATTTAAGTCGTCCGAATCTTCTAGATATTTTACTGCTTGTTGCAAAGATTGTTCCATAGAACCTGAAAGCTCTCCAACCTTTATCATATTTATATAAATGTATGGAAATACATTTGAATAATATTCCATAGTTGTAAACATATTTTCACCAGATTCTAGCCCTGCTAAAATATCTTCAAGTATTCCCTTAAATGTCCAGTTTTCTGTACTTTGTATTATTGTTGTTAGTGCATGTATATTGTTAAAGTTAGCCTTTTTTAATAAATAAAAATTTTCTGTAAATATAAGCAAATCTCTTGTGGTTATTTTTTGATTTGCATTTAAGGTAATCATTAATTTTTCTTTTAAAGTAAATCCTTTTACATTTTGTTGCATTATACTTGCAGTATTTACATTTTTCATTATTTGGCTAATGTCTGAAACATTTTTTCTTTCTTTTTTTGTTTTTTTTGAATTTAATATTAGTCCTCTAACAGGCATAATACTAATCGGCATAAGATTATTTCTTTTCAATCTTTGAACTACAGAATGCTTATTTGTTTCTTCTATTTTATTTTTTACTACTAGGCCACTTTCTGTAACAGCCTTATATGCAAATACAGGCATATAAGTTTTCCTCCTTAATTTGTTCTACCTCTTTTTATTTTTAATTGCATAATTGTTCTATTTAATACTTCAATATTTTTTTCTTCTATTTGTGATTTTGCTTGCTCAAGAGTTATTCTTTCATCTACAAATAATTCTGCTAAAGAATTTATAATTCCTATACTTCCCTTATCTGCTCCACTTTGTATAGCATCTTCTATTTCAGATACACTTATTTTATCTTTTCTAATAATACCTGCAACAATATTATCTACTACCATAACTTCTGGAAGTAGTGCTAAACCGCCTTTTGTATCTGGCAATAGTCTTTGAGAAACAACTAATTTTAGAACTGATGATAATAAGTATTTAATTGATGCCTGATCTCTAACTTCATAGAAGTTTATCATTCTATCTATTGTTTCTGCGCAAGATTTTGTATGCAAAGTTCCAATTACCAAGTGTCCAGATTCTGCCATTTCTATTCCTGCTTCCATTGTTTCTTTATCTCTAATCTCCCCTATTACAAGAATATCGCAATCCTCTCTTAATGAGTTTTTAACACCATCGCTAAAAGTTAGAACATCTCTTCCTTCTCCCACTTCTTTTTGAACTATCATAGACTTTTTACTATGGTGTCTAAATTCAACTGGGTTTTCTAATGTAAGAATTTTTCTATTTTGATTTTCGTTTATATGGTTTATTAAAGCATTGAGTGTTGTTGTTTTACCAGAGTTTGTTTTACCAGTAACCAAAATTAATCCTTGTGGTTGGTATGTCATACGTCTCACAACATCTGGAACTCCTAAATCTTCGTATCTTGGAAGTGTACTTTTTATAAGTCTTAAAGTAAAAACAGGAACTTCATTTGCTATAGAAACATTTACTCTTAAACGGATGTCTTTATATTCATAAGAAGCATCTAATTTTTTCGTTCTTCTATATACTTCATCTTTCTCCACATTTCCTCTAATTAAATAATCATATATTTCGCTCATGTCATCTGGAGTTAATACATCCATTTCTTCAATAGGTTCTAATCTTCTACGAATTCTAAGCATTGGTTTTAATTCATTTATTAAATGTATATCAGATGCATCTTTTTCAATAGCAACATCTAACACTTTATCCATATTTACCATTTTATTTCCTCCTTAGTATATCACAAGTTTATTATTTAATTCATCTAAGGTTGTTATACCATCAACAACTTTTTGAATTCCATCTGTTATTAGTGGCTTATAGCCATATTTAGCAGCTTCTCTTTTTATTTCTAATGTAGATTTATTTTCTACAATTAATTGTTTTATTTCTTCATTTAAAACTAGTTGCTCAAATATACCTATTCTCTCATAGTATCCTGTTTGATTGCAATAATTACATCCAATTACATCATATGTTTTTTTGCCTTCTAAATTGTATTCTACTCCATATCTATCGCCAATTCTTTTTATAATTTCTCTTTCTTTCTCATTAAAGTCTCTTTCTTTTGAACAATTTGGACAAATTTTTCTAACCAATCTTTGTGATACAGATGTTGCAAGTGTACTTGCTATATCATAATTAGACACACCAAATTTTCTAAGTCTTGTAATTACTTCTATTGCATCTATTGTATGAATTGTTGATAAAACATAATGTCCTGTTTGACCAGATTGCATTGCAATTTCTGCTGTTTCGTTGTCTCTTATTTCTCCAACTAAAATTATATCTGGATCTTGTCTTAAAACTGTTCTTAAAGAATCTGAAAAGCTTGTTCTTTCATCTATTTCTATTTGATTTAAACCTGGTATACGTATTTCAACAGGATCTTCTATTGTAGTTATATTAATTTCTGGTGCATTTAGATAATCTATTATGCTATATAATGTAGTTGTTTTACCCTCACCTGTTGGTGCAGCAACAACAACAATAGAATTTCTCTTATTGAAACATTCATTTAATATTTTTTCATCATTTGGAAATCCTAATTCAAATATTCCTTTAATGGTTTGATCCTTTTTTAATAATCTTAAAACAAATTTTTCACCATATATATTTTTCTGTGAAGATACACGAATGTTATAATCTGGGTACATTGTTATTCTACCATCTTGTGATTCTTGCTTTTCTTGATGCATTTCTGATATTGCCTTTAATCTACCAATTAAATGATTTTGTTTATCTTTATCAATTTCAGCAACAGTTATAAGTTCTCCATCTATTCTATAACGAATTCTTATTTTATCTTCCTCTGGCTCTATATGAATATCACTTGTTCTTTTATCTATTGCTGTTTTTATAATACTATCTACAAGTGCGGTTATATCATTTTCCGCACTCATATTTTCAGATATTTTTCCTTCAAAGGAATCTAAAATATTATTTATATTTTCTTCAAAGGTTATATATTTTTCCATAACTAAGCCTTTGTTTAGAAGCATTAGTCTTATGTTCTCCATTGATCTTCTGTTTATTGTACTTGAAAAACATACTTTTATTTTTCCTGGTTCAACTTCAAATGGAACAGCTTTGTTTTGTCTTGCAACATCAAGCGAAATATAATCCTGTACATTAATACCTACTTTATCAGGAGTTAAAAGTATTCCTTTTTCTCCTTCAATATCTGCTATAGCATTTATTAAAACTTGAGAATCACATACCTTCAATATGTTTAAAATTTCCCCTAATTTTTGATCTGAATGTTGTTTTTGATATGCTAAAGCCTTTTCAATATCACTTTCTGTTACAATACCTCTTCTAACCAATTCTATTCCTATAGGTTGTCTACGCTTTATGTCCATTTTATCGCTCCTTTCCTCTTTTGTATAAAATTTTATATTATATATTCTAAATCCTTTTGTATTTGCTCCTGTTCTCCAATTGTTATATTTTTTAATAATAATTTTATTTTATCATAAATAACTTCTTTTTTTATATCAAGACTCTGTACATCATTAGCTATTTTTACTTTATTTCTATATATTCCCTTACTTTTTTTATCATACGTATATTTTATAATTTCTCCATTGGTTTGCATTGTTATTACATTTTCATTAGCTTCTATAATTTGCACATTTTCTTTTTTAGTGTCATTAATTAAATATTGATTTAACCTTGTAATTTGTGCTGAATTATTTGTTGTGTATTCTATTATTCTTGAATTTTTATTAAAGTATATTGTAAGATTGGCAACAACAGCAAATATTATTGTTATTCCAATTACGTATATAACTAAACTTGTTAGTGTAATTCCTTTTTCTGATTTCATTTTTACCTCTTAAATCTTTTTATTCTGTTTAATTATAGCATACAATATGTAGTTTTTATATTACATTTTCATTACAATTTTAAAAGGACAATCTCTAAGCCTTTTTATTCACAATATACAAAAGCCACTCCATCTTGCAGGGTGAAGGATATTTTCTTTCTGCATGTTTTCGAAAGAAAAATGCTTTACCCTCGTGGAGCTACATTATATATTTTTCAATTGTGAAAATTTACTCTTAACTGCCCTTTATACAATTCAATAAAAATTAATATATTATTACTCTGAATGAGCCTTCATAGTCTGTTTCGTTTTCTTGTATTGCTTCTGCTATATATTTATAGTTTGATTTTTTTAGTTTTTCTAGCATATTGTTTATATTAGTACCTGCAATTTTTGCTGTTTCGTCTCCTTTTAATCCATAATTTGCTCCATCACTTATTAGATAATTGCATTTTTGTTGCTTTTCTTCATCTGTTAAATTTGTCCAATATTTGTAGTTGTTTGCTTCATCTTTTTTTCCTATATATATTTGTTCTCCATTGTTTCCTTCTGTATTTCTTTTACTTAAATATTCTCCAATCCATATTCCTGCAACTTGAATGTTGTTTTGAGAAAAACAACTTGGTAGATAATATTTATCATTTTCTATAGTGCTAGTTTCAACATTTATTTCTGTTGAGCTTCCATCTTTGCAGGTATTATCTGTATTTAAAAATTTTATTTCTACACTTTCATCTGCATTTATTTTGTAAGCAAACCTTGGTACATACACAAATGAACTTCCCTCATTTGTTATTTCTCCTGTATCTGTATTATAGTTTCCGTCTTGCAGCATTATTTTAGCTACTTTTTCTTTAGAGTAGTCGAACCAATTTGTAGCATATTTATTTGTTGCTTGTGTTTTTGAACTTATAGGAATCATTCCTTCATATAAGTTTGGAATAATTTCTAAACTATCTTCATAAATTATTTCTTTCGTTTTTAATCTTTTACCTGTGACTGTTTCTTCTTTACCTTTTCTAGAATTATATTTTATTGTTACTATTATTAGCTTTACTAAATCTTCTTTATCTGTATTTCCTTCCATCTGATTATAATTCATAATTTCCACTTCTGCTTTATAAGGTGTGGACAAGTTTGCTTGTGTATTTCCGTTTTTCACAATTGTTCCAGATAATTTATTGGAATCTATTTTATTTATTACATCTTTTATTTCATTTTCTAAATTATCATAACTAATAAGTTCAATAGATTCAAATATTTTGCTTAAATATGTTGTTGCTTCTGAATGTCTTTTGCTAGACATCGATGAAACATATGAATTATAGAATAAGGTTGAAACTAATGTAGTAAATAACATTAATATTACTATTGAAATTACGATATCTGCTTGAGTAAAACCATTATTTTTCTTCAAATTTTTCATTATAAACTCCTTATATAATACAATTATAGTAAAGTATAATTAACAAAAAAATTACAAATTATGTATGTTATAACATTGCATACACACATATAAAATGCTATTGGTAATTTTATTTTTTCTTTTTCCTTTTTTACGTATTTTTTTCTATTTTTTATTTTCTTTATAAGAACATATAGTGCACATGCTAATAATGTGTATATAGCTGTTAATAAAAATACTGCTTCACCAGTGAACATACACATTACAAGTGCTAGCATCCAAAGATTTAAAGCATAGCTTTCTTCGCCTTTTTTACGTATCTTTATTGTATCTAATATTACTAGAAATAGTACAAAACCTAAGTAACCTACATATCTTATAATGTCTAAATTCATTGTAATATACATGTAACTCATATATACCGCAACAACAGTTATTGTATATAATAAAACCTTCTTTTGTACTTGAATTCTTTCTTTATCTATTCCAGCAATTATAAACAAGCCTGCAAAATATAAGGCTGAAAAACCAAGTAATATTAATTTTTCTGCTTCTAAGTTATATAAATTTATATTTAACGAATATGTAAATGCAGCAAATGTAAGACCTGAAAGTACCTCTAAAATACAATAACGAGGTTTTATTTTCATTCCACAATATCTACATTTTCCACCTAAAAATATATAACTAAAAACAGGAAATAAATCCAAGAATCCTAATTTATGCTTGCAATTAGGGCAAAAAGAATGTTCATGTGTAATATCTAATCCAAGTGGAATTCTATAAACTGCCAATGTATAAAAACTTCCAAAATATGCTCCCATAATAAAAATTAAAATGTATAAAATTGCTGTTACCATAAAATTTCTCCTTTGTATCTCTCTGCATAAATGCATTTTTTGTATTATATCATAATTTAGTTAATTTTATATTACATTTTTATTACAAAAAAGCAGGTTAAACCTGCTTTTATTTATACATACTATAATTTTTCTATTTCTTCTTTTGTTAATCCTGTTATTTCAACTATTGTTTCTATTGAAATGTTCTTTTCTTTCATTTTCTTTGCAGTATCTCTTATTCCTCTCTTATAAGAACTATTTATTCTTGTATTTTCTTCATATATTGCTTTTTCTCTCCACCATGCTAATTGTTGCATTCTCTCATCTTCTGTTATCTTATCTAGCTTCTCTTTGGCTTCTTTTAATTCTTCGTTTTCTGCCATTTTTTCCTTCACTCTCCTTGAATTAGGATTTATTAAAAAATACAACCAATCTAATAATTTATCATTAGATTCTTGGTTATTATCTTCTATTTTCTCTAACTCAATTATATGTATTTCTAACTTATCTGTCAATATTTCCTTTTTATTTTCTGTTTCAAAAATCTTCCATTCTGTATGATATTTTAACTCTTCAAATTTCTCTATTTTTTCATTTGTTATTAATATTGCTATTGTTTTTTCTAATTTTTCGTAATTCTCACCTTTTTTTATTCCTTTTGAAAATAATCTTGCCCAATAATACAATATTCTTTCTGGTAATTTTTCGTTGCTTATCATCTGCATTTCAATATCTACATTTTGTTTATTATTTATCTTTGCCACTATATCTAATACACCCATTTTATCCTCTATTGTTTCTCTTCTCAATATCGGATTTACATTCAATTCTATTTTGTCTATTTTTTCTTCTAATATCTCTTGCAGAAATGCTTTGGTTATTCTTTCGTTTCCTACTTCTCCAAATAATGCCTGAAATACAACATCTAACTTTGGAGATAATGTTTTTTTATTTTCTTCTTGTACCATATAAATTTCTCCTTATATTTTATAAATTTCTGTTTTTCCTCCTTTCGTTTAGATTTGTTTTCATTTGGATTTTTTAAGAATAAAAATCGCCTTGAAATAAATGAATTGAAAAAAATAAACATATTGTAAATTTTTATTTTACAATATGTTTTATTTATATAACATTAATAATAAAATTACAAGTATTTTTGTAAAAAATAAGGCATACATAAGTATGCCTAAAATCAATATTTAATTATTTATTAAATGTTGGTGTTACAGAATTTGATTTAACTGTAAAATTAACAGTTACACCAGTAGCTGTTTCAGTAGAATCTGAATTAACTTTATTTATAACTAAATCAGAACCTGCTGTTCCAGTAGCTATTTTATAGTCATTACCAGCGTTATTTAACTTTTCGTTAACTTTTGAAACTACATTATCACTTGTAATTTCTTTTTCTGAAATAATAGTACCAGAATTATTATCATATTGATCTGTAACAGCTTCTAATGTTGCTAATCTTACTGCATCTTTTGCAGAAGAAATAGCTGTTTTTGAAGATGCTTCGTTAGCTTTTGAGAATATACCACTATCTCCCATTACCATTGACAATGTTACACCTGCCAATATTAATAATACTATAATAGTGATAACTAAAGCTACTAAAGTTACACCTTTGTTTTCTTTTAACATAAAAAACACTCCTTTCTTTTATAAATTTTTTGTTATATATTATATTTATTAATAAATATAACCGAAATTTATTTGGTTCCAGTATCTGGTAAATATCTTGTTGTATTATTAGTAGTACTATTACTACTATTTCCTGTACTAGAACTGTTTGATGTTGAAGTGCCATTTGTAGTTGTATTTGTTTCATTTGTATTTTCACTTTCACCATCTTTTGTATTTTCTTCTGGTTTTTCTACATCTCCAAATGGATTTGGTCTACCAGAATTGTAAACTCCACTTTTTTGTGAATTTTTTATATTTGTTTCGTCTAATTCATATGTTATTGTAACAGGTGTGGTTGCTTCTGCATCACTCATGCTACTTATTTCTTGGCTAACATTTTCTGGCGTTGTGTATGCTACCTTGTTTGGTAATGCTTTTTTACTTGGTGAGTAATTATATAATATAATTGATAGCACTAGACCAATTGCAACCAAAACTAGAGCTAATATGAAAATTTCTTTAACTATTGTTTTGCCTTTCATATTTTCCTCTCTCCTTTATGATAGATTATTTTTTTGGGTTTGTCAATAATTATTTTGTCGAATTTTGTATGTTGTTTTTATAACTTATTCTCTCATATACGGACAGAATACTTAACTAATTTTGTTTCTTTTTTGTAATATTTTATCTTGTTGTATTTGTGTTTGTATTGCTATTTGATGTTGTGTTTGCAGTTGTATTTCCTGTTGTATTGCTTGTATTATTTGTTGTGTTGTTTACGCTTCCTGTTGTTTCTGAATCTGATGAAGTATTTGCAGATAAATTATCTATTTTTATTGGTATATCTTTTACAATAAATGTTGCTTTTAAGTTTTCTGTACTTTCTCCTTTTGTTAATGTAAAGTTTTCTATTTTAAATTCTAAAAAAGAATCATCTTGTAGGTCAGCTAAGAACTGTGCTATTCCTATATACGCTCCTTCTGCAGTAAAGTTTAAATCGTATAGTTTTCTTCCATCTGCTGATTGGCTTGCAGATGTAGAATTGCTTATGTCCATTTTTATTTTTATTCCCTCTTTAGTCGCATACTTACCAACTTCTGCCCATAAATATTCTACTTCATATTCTTGTAGTTCATTCGCAGCCTGAATTTGATCTTCTGTACTATATGTTGTTAAATCCGTATATTCTTCTTTTTTACTTAATAAGTTTTTGGTATTCTGATTTAATTCACTTATTTTTGATGGGTATTGACTACTAGTTAATGAACTTGCTGTTTCTATTTTACTTTGAATTTGAGAATCTTCTTCTTTTAGTCCTTTTAAGCCTAATGCTTTAAATGAACCTATCGATACTCCATTTATAATAGTAAAATAAGTTAGTACAGCAAGTAAAACAGTAAGTACTCCCATTAAAATTTTTCTTATCATGGTAAATCTCCTTCTATTGTAGTTTTTACAATATCCCCATTTTTCACACCTTGATCTGAAATTACATTTAATAGTAGACCTTCATTTTTTATTTTTCCTTTAAAATATCCTAATTGTTCATATTTTTCAGATTGAGCCTCAATTTTTACATGTTTGCTTGTTGTATTTTCAATTGATGTTATCTGTACATCTTTTGGTGTTGCATACATAATTTCATTTAATAAATTAGGTATAGCATCTTTTAATGAATATTTTTCAGCTAATGCTTCATTTACCTTGTTTAAATTATCTATTAATTCTTGATATGATGAAGCCTTTGAATTTACTTTATCATTGTCACTTGAAATTTTTGCAATTTGAGCATTTGTATCTGATATTAAGTCATCTGCTTCTTTTTCTTTCTTTTGCATATTATTTGTTAAAATACCAGAAAGAATAACAAAAATTATTATTGTTCCAAGTAAGGTTCCTGCAACTCTTAACATGGATTTCTCTACAGTATCTAATGCCCCTGATAAATCAAAATCAAAATTCCAATTTATCTTTTTTACTTTTGGAGAATTCTTTTCTTTTTTACCTGATTTATCTTTTAGTTTTTTGGCTCCTCCAACTTGCATATTCATTATTTCATTTATTTTTTGTGATAATGGAATTTTTCTGTAATTCATTCCAGAAATTCCAACTCCTAAATAATTTAGTGCTAAGGATATTGCAGAATTTACTTCTATAAAATCTTTTATATTTACATTTTTTAGTCCTGTACTTATAAAATATGGTTTTAAAATTTCACATTTTACACTATTTAAATATTCACTAAAATATAAGTCAATATTAGATATAACAGATGCTGTACCTGTTATATATACTTTTTCTATTTCTTGTGGACTGTTTTCAACAATTCTTTTAACTTGACTAACAATATTGTATAGTGTTGGCATTATATCATCTAAATAATCGTTAGTATCTATTTGTAAATCCTGACTTCCTGCTGTATATATTGTGGTATTTTTACAGATATCATAAGCTTTTTGATATGAGTTTTCTTTTACATTTATACTATCTAAAATTTGACTTGCTCCATCTTCAAGAACATTTATATCGTATACGTTATTATTAATTATAGAAGTTATTGTTGTTTTTTCTTCTATATTTACTATTAAAACATTTTCTTTTGATTTTGCATCTATTAAATTTGGTATACTCATTGAAACAGGTATAACCGCTCCAACTTTATTACCTTCTAACATTTGAATTTTGTTGTTTATTTCACTTTTATTAGCTGAAACATGTATAACTCTAAGTTTTTCTCTGTCTTCTAAATTTGAAACAATTACATATCTTGACTCTAGTGCATTTATATTGTATTGTTTTTCTTCACATATACTTTCAAATTCAGTATCTATTGCTTTGGGTATATCATTTTTATTTAATAAGCTAAATATTTTGAAATAATTATACATTTCATTTGATAAATTTATACTTATTGGAGTTTTATAACTAAAAGTTTCAGCAACAATTTGAGAAATAGCTTCACTTATTTTGTCATAAAATTTAATACCATAAGAATCTACTTTTATAAACTCATGGTCTTTAGATACTTTTGCATATTTAATTAAGTTTTTTTCAATATATAGACCTAAACAGCTTGGCATTTTTCTCTCCTTTTCTTCATATGTTTATTATTTATTATTTTATAATTTATAATACTTGTAATTTTTACATAATTATTCTTTTTAATACAGTATATATTATTTATTTATTTTATCAAAAAGTCAATTAATTTGGTTAAATGTAACAAAAATGTTAAAATGTTGTAATATTTTTGTAATATTATTTTTTTATTAATTTTGAGATAAAAAAACCATCCATATTTTCACTAGGATATAATTTTATTATTCCTTTTTTAGTAATTTTGTTTTCCACATTTTCAATATTTATATTGTTAATTTCTTCTAGTTCAAAATTTTCACTTTTTAAAATCTTTTCAACTATTTTCTCATTTTCTGATTGAATTATACTACAAGTTGAATATACTAAAATTCCGCCTTTTTTTAAATATTTTGAACATGTATTTAAAATTTTTTCTTGAATTTTTGATATTTCTTCTACATCTTCAAATTTTCTTTGCCATTTTATATCTGGTTTTCTTTTGATTACACCTAATCC
>CAKPGS010000029.1 GCA_934155165.1 uncultured Clostridia bacterium
TAATGTTCTACTTTATATTCTGTATTTGTATTTGCTTTATAATATAATTTTAATACTAAACTTCCATCTCCTGCTATTACTCCTGTTGGTACTGACTTTCCTATATCGTATATATATCCGTTATATTTCTTTTGTTCTGCTGTAACTGAACTTCCTGTTGTTCCTATTTTTTCTTCTTCTTCATCTGGTGTATTACTATAACTTCCATCTAATTTTTGCTTGTAATGTTCTATTTTATATGGTGTATTAGTATTTGCATTCCATACAGCATTATATGTTCTATCTCCTACAGAACCTTTAGTTACCATAACAGCTGTGCTTTTTCCTGTTATATCTGTTCCTTCCCATCCTGCAAATGTATATCCTTCTTTAGATGGATTATTTAATGTAAAGCTATTTGTTTCTACTGTATATGTTGATGGATTATTTGAAATAAATGTTGCTCCATCTATTCCTGTATATGTTAAATTATAATTATTTAATGTATCATCAAATTGCGCTGTAAATGTTGTATTTTCTGTTATTGCTGTAGTAGATAAATCTGGACTCCATCCTGTAAATCTTGATGTATATCCTTTTATATTTTTGGTTGGAATACTTCCTGTGTAACTTGCTTTTTGCCCCTCTTTCACTGTCGTTTCTTGCAATTTTGTATTATCATAATTAATAAATGTTACAGTAAATGATTTTATCTTATGAGTTATTTGTTGTGGAGTTGTAACTCCTTGTGTCGATACTTTACCTATTCCTAATCCTCCATATAGATTCAATCCCCACGTCCAAGTATTACCATCACTATCAATTGCAGCACTTGTTGAACTAGAATTATTTCCATTCAGTTTTTTAAATTTAATTCCATCATTTATTTGTATTAAAGATTCTGAAGATGTATAGCTTCCATTTCCTAATTTACCCCAATGATTATCTCCCCATGTCCATAAACGACCTTCAGTATCTATTGCCATAGAATTACCTATATGTGAAAAAGTTTTTCCTGTTTCCTTAATTTTGGGCTCGGACATTTCATAATCATATTCCTCATTCCCCCATGTCCATATGTTTCCAGATACATCTAAAGCAATTAAATAATCTGATGATGTTATCTCTTTAAATTTAGTTTCATTTTTAATTTGTATTGGAGCGGGATAAATTGCATCTGTTGTGCCACTCAATGAATCACCTTTGTTTTTATCGCCCCATCCCCATAAATTATAATCTTCATCTATTGCCAAACATTGAGATAAATTGCTACCTATTTCAATAAATTTAGTTCCTTCTTTTAATTTTTCAGGCTTATATGAATCCAATCCATCTCTTCCTAAGCAACCATTTTTATTACTTCCCCATACCCACAAATTTCCTTCTATATCTATAGCCATTGATACATCTCTAGATGCCGCAATTTTCTTAAATTTAGTTTCTTTTTTTATTTGTGTTGGTACAGCTAAATTGTTTTTAGTTCCATTTCCCAGTTGACCATATTCATTATTTCCCCAAGTCCATAGATTTCCATCAATATCTATTGCCATTGAATATTTTTCTCCTGTACTTATTTCAGAAAATTTTGTTCCATTCATTATTCTTTCTGGAGTCGTTGTTGCTAAACCACTAGATGTAGATATATTACCATTACTATGAACTTTATTTGTTCCTAATTGTCCATCTTGATCCAATCCCCATGTCCACAGGCTTCCATCTTTGTCTATTGCCATTGAATGGTAACCTACATCTATTCTTACAAATTCAATATCATAAGGGTATTCTTCATGTGTAAAAAAACCTTTTTCTATATTTGCATATGTTGGTATAACTAAATATTGAGAAAACATAAATACAATTAACAATATTACTAAAATTTTTTTACTCAAATTTATATCTTTAATTTTTTTTAAAATTCTTGGTTGTTGCATTTTTCTCTCCTTTCCTTAACCATTATTTCTCTAATTATTTCATATATATATTATATATTTCTACATTATTAGTAAATAGAAGTTTTTACCACAATTTTTGAATAATTACCATTTGCTTAGGGATATAGTATTTGATTAAGTTTTACATTTTGATTTTTTTTTAATTACTTTTTTGTAATAATTAAGTAAAAAGTATACGGAAATATGTATTTCCAATAAAAAACAGCTTCGCCACCCCGGTTGCCTTAAGGACACCTCTCCCTTCATCCAAAACAGGAATTTCCTATAATATAAAAAATAGGCGACCCTTGGTCGCCCCACTATACATAAACTCATTTTTTATATGCAAAAACTGTTTGTACATTGTCTTTGCATTATTTTTTATTCTTCTAAACCGAAACTTACTCCTAATGCATTATTTATTTTTCCCATAACACTATTATCTTCTATATGACCTATTTTTTCTTTTAATCTACTTTTATCTATTGTTCGTATTTGTTCAGCTAAAATTATTGAATCTGATTTTAATCCGACTACTTGCTGAGTCAATTTCTATATGTGTTGGAAGTTTATTTTTTGTTTTTTGTGATGTTATGGCTGCTGCAATTACAGTTGGGCTGTATTTATTCCCTGTGTCGTTTTGTATTATTAAAACTGGTCGTATTCCACCTTGCTCTGAACCAACAACAGGGCTTAAATCAGCATAAAACATATCGCCTCTTTTAATTATCATTTTCTTCACTCCCACTATTGGCATATTTAATTATTTTAAATATTAGTTCAAGATAAAGAAAATAGTAATTTGTTTACTTTTATTTACTACTATTTATGGTTATCTCATTATATACTATGTAAACTATAACATTTTGGTTCAGGTCTTCAATTTTCATTTTAGATATTTTTTTACTTTGTTTATCTATATACAATGATTTATTTACCATATATTTATTGTTATTTTTTATAAATGTTTTTAGTATTATTTCATTTTCGTTTTCTTCTACTTTAGATTCATCACAGTTTTTATAGTCCTCTACAAACGTATTTAAAAATAAATGATTATCTGTTATATAACTGTAATTCTCATATATTTTGCTTAAATTTAGTTGTGTATTATTTATTGTTAATTTATTTCCTTCATTGCAAATTGTTAAACCCTCAATATTACTTGGTTCTATCACTGTTTGTTTTGCCATGTTTGGAGCTGTATATTCTTGATTTAAAACATATTTATTTTCATTCTTATTACTTGTTATTGAAATATCAACCCTAGCCGTATACGAATTAATATTTAAAATATTTTTTAGAATTTCCTCTTTAGAATTTCCAATATTAGTATTTCCAAAACTAGATTTTTTATAAACATTTTTAGCAAAAATAAATACACAAATAAAAATAAGTATTAAACATACAACAAGAAACACCTTTTTATTAATTTTCATACAAACCTCCTAAAATAATTTATAATATAAATAAATTCATAACATAATTATAATAAATTTATGAAATGACGAATGCAATTGGAGTGTTATTAGAAATTGTTTAATTGTAGCAAAAGAGGAAGCGATGGCTTGCGCAGCAAGAGCAGCGAGAGGCTCGATTGCTACAATTTTATAATTTCTTTTAATACGTAATGCCGCCGAGGAATTGAATAAATTTCATTATAATTATGTAGTTTTTATTTTTGATTTATAAATAAAATAAAGAAGAATAGAATAAATCTATTCTTCTTTATTTGTATTCTGTATATTATTAAAATATTCTGTTATTGCCTGTACCATTTCTTTTTCAGTCTCAATTTTATTTATTTGTTCTCTCATTTTACTAGAATCTTCTAATCCTTTTACATACCAACTTAGTTGTTTTCTCATTTCTCTTATTCCAGTATACTCGCCTTTTTCTTCTATTTCCATATTTATATGTCTTTTTATTGTTTCTAGTTTTTCCTTTAAACTAGGCTTTGCTAGTTTATCTCCTGTTTTCAAGTAATGCTTTATTTCTCTAAAAATCCAAGGATTTCCGAAAGTCGATCTTCCTATTGCTATACCATCTACTCCTGTGTATTCAAACATTCTTCTAGCACTTTCTTCATCTATTATATCTCCATTACCTATAACAGGTATATTTACCGCTTCTTTAACATTTTTTATTATATCTAAATCTGCTACTCCTGAATAAAAGTCTGCTCTTGTTCTACCATGAATTGTTATTGCTGCAGCTCCTGCCCTTTCAAATATTTTTGCTGCTTCTACTGCTACTATATTTTCATTATTCCAGCCTTTTCTGAATTTAACAGTTACCGGTTTATTTACAGTTTTTACTACTTCTGTAACTATTTCTTCTGCCAATTCCAAATTTAATAAAAGCTTACTTCCATCTCCATTTTTTACAACTTTAGGAGCTGGACATCCCATATTTATATCTATTATATCTGCAATTTTTTCAACATATTTTGCCCCATATACCATTGTTTCAATATCACTACCAAATATTTGAACAGATATTGGTTTCTGTTCATTTGTTGTATTTAATAGCTTTGTGGTTTTTTCATCATTATGAAAAAGAGCCTTACTACTTACCATTTCTGTTGTTGCAAGTGCTGCTCCTTGTTCTTTACACAAAATTCTAAATGGCAGGTCTGTTATCCCTGCCATTGGAGCTAATATTAAATTATTTTTTAATTCAACATTTCCTATTTTTAATGGTTTTAAATACATATTATCTCCTATTTTATTCTGCAAAAATTGATCTTTGTCTTCTACCACTTATATTCATTAATATTGCAAGTAAAATATAATTTGTAACTAATGAGCTTCCTCCATAACTAACAAATGGTAATGGTACACCTGTTATTGGTAAAAGCCCCATTGTCATTCCTATATTTTCTATCATATGGAATATAAAAATTCCTGCAATACCAATTGCTATATAGCTTCCTAAATCATCTTTTGCAGTTTTAGCTATAAATATAGCTTTTGTTATCATTATTACATATATAATTATTACACTGCCTGCTACTACAAATCCCATTTCTTCACTTATAACTGAAAAAATAAAGTCTGTAGTTTTAGGATATAAGAAACCTAATTGGGTTTGATTCCCTTTTAAAACTCCCATTCCAAATAGTTTTCCTGCTCCTATTGCAAGTTTAGATTGAATTATATTATAACCTGCTCCTCTAGCATCTGTTTCTGGATTTAGGTATACCTGTATTCTTGATTTAGCATGTTCTGGCAATACAAAGTTATATACTATAGGTGCTGCAATTACTACAATAGCACATATTGCAATAATGTATTTCTTGTCTATTCCTGCCACAAAAAGCATAAGCGCTGTTGCAATTATAAAAGCCATTGCTGTTCCATAATCTGGTTGTAATATAATTAAAAAAACTGGAACAAGAACTACTGCTAAACATCCTATTAATTTTAAGGGTTTATTTATTTCGTTTTGCCCTCTCTCCTGTATTTTATATATTAATGAAGCTAAAGTTAAAATTACAAATATTTTTGCAAACTCGGAAGGTTGAAAAGTAAATGCTTTTAAGTCAAACCAACTGCTTGCTCCATTTACAGGAGTTGTAAAAAGTACCGCAATTAATAAAATTAAACTAATTCCGATAAAACACCGGTGCTGCTTTTGCAAGCAATTCATAATCTATTAAAATTAAAATAAAAACAATTGGTATACATACAACAAACCAAATTACTTGTTTTTGTAAACTTTCATAGCCACTATCATGTGTTGCTGAAAATAATGCTATCATTCCAATAGCAGTTAAAATGATAGCACATATAAATATTCCCCAATCAATATTTTTAAAAATTCTTTTTCTCATTATAAACCTCAATTTTATTCTTTAGATTCTTCTTCGCTTTTATCCTTTTGTTCTCCTTCATCTTCATTTTCATCCTCTAATGAATGTTTTCCTTCTTTAATTTCAGAACTTTTTTCTTCTTCGATTATTTCTAATGTTTCAGAATTTTCTTCTTGTTCTTTAATTTCTATTTTTTCTGCTTTTAATTCCTCATTTTTATCTTTGTTATCTTCAACCTTTTTTTCTTCCTTTATGCTAATAATTGGTATATTAGCATATAAAGCTGGTGCACCATTTGTTCCATCTTCATTTGGTTGATTTGTTAAACGAACATCTATTGAATTTTCATCTACATCTATATATTTCTTTATTACTTCAATTATTTCTTGTTTCATCATTTCTAGAAAGTCTGCTGAAACGTTAGCTCTGTCTTGCATTAATACAAGATGAAGTCTTTCTTTAGCTTCTTTACCAGAATTACTTTCTTTTTGATTTTCTTTTTTAAAAACTTTCTTAAAAAAATTACTTACATTTTCGAACATTATTCACCCTCCGTTTTTTGCTTCTTATTTTACTCTAAAAACTCTTTTTATTGCTGCTAGAAAGCCTTTTTCTCTACCTGGTACAGAAACTTCTATTTTTTCTCCTAAAATTCTTTTGGCTGTTTCCATATATGCTTTTCCTGATGGTGCTTTTTTGTTAGATATAACTGGTTCACCTTTATTTGTTTGAGTAATAATGTATTCATCATCTGGTACTACACCAATTAATTCTATAGATAATAAATCTACTATATCATCTACATCCATCATTTTTCCTTTTCTAACCATTTCTGGTCTTAATCTATTTATAACAAGTTCAGGATTCTTTATTTGAGAAGATTCTAATAATCCAATTATTCTATCTGCATCTCTTATTGCTGATATTTCAGCCATTGTAACTACTATAGCTCTATCGGCTCCAACTATTGCATTTTTAAACCCTTGCTCTATTCCTGCAGGGCAATCTATTAAGATATAGTCAAACTCCTCTTTTAATTTTCCGACAAGATCTTTCATTTGTTCTTCATCTATCGCACTTTTATCTCTTGTTTGAGCAGCTGGAAGTAAGAATAATTCCTTAAATCTCTTATCTTTTATAAGGGCTTGTCTTAATTTACATTTTCCTTCAACAACATCAACAATGTCATATACAATTCTATTTTCTAGTCCCATAACAACATCTAGGTTACGTAGACCTATATCTGTATCTACAAGAACAACTTTTTTTCCTTCTAATGCTAAAGCAGATCCTAAATTTGCAGTTGTTGTTGTTTTTCCTACTCCACCTTTTCCTGATGTAATAACTATAACTTCTCCCATTAAACTTCCTCCCTTTATGGAATCTTGTAAATTTCTTTACATATAATATACGAAAAAGTCCAAAAAGTCAATGTTATATTGCATTTTTGTTACAGAATTATTACAATTTTGTCAAAAAAGTAAGCGACCAATGGTCGCTTGTACAATTTTATTTTTTCTTTTTTCTTGTTTTCTTTTTTTCTGTTTCTTGTTTTATTTCTTCTGCATCTTCTGGATTATATTTTTCTCCTTTTTTTGGTTTATTCCAAGATATATAATCACAACTTGCTGGGTTGTTTTCACATATATAGTAATTTCTTCTTTTCTTTGTTTTTCTTATTTGAACTTTTCCTCCACATTTCGGACATGGTTCTTCTATTGTTACTACATATGGTTTTGCATTTTTACATTCTGGATAACCAGGACATGCTAAAAATTTGCCATATCTTCCATATTTTACAACCATCATTCTTCCACATTTTTCACAAGGTATATCTGTTACTTCTTCTTCAAGTTCAACATGCTCTAAGTTTTTCTCAACTTCTTCTACTTCTTTTATAAATGGACCATAAAATTCTTCTATCATTTTTTTCCATTCTTCTTTTCCTTCAGCAATTTCATCAAATTCGTTTTCTATTTTAATTGTAAATTCTTCATTTACAACATCTGAAAAGTTTTCTATAAGAAGTTTGTTTACTGCTTTTCCTAATTCTGTTGGATATAGTTGTTTCTTTTCTTTTTCTATATATCTTCTATCTAAAATTGTTGTAATTGTTGGTGAATATGTACTTGGTCTACCTATTCCTTTTTCTTCTAAGGCTTTTACCAAGCTTGCTTCTGTATATCTTGGTGGTGGCTCTGTAAAGCTTTGTTTTCCTTCTATGCTTTCTTTTTTTACTTCTTGTTTTTCTTTTAAATCTGGAACATTTGAATTGTCTTCTTTGCTTTCAACATCAACACCTTCTACATATAAAGCCATAAATCCTTTAAATTTAATAGATTGTCCATTTGCTTTAAAAGTATAATTATTAGCATCTATTGTTGCTGATATTGTATTAAATACTGCAGGTGCCATTTGACTTGCTAAAAATCTATTATAAATTAATTTATATAATTTATATTGGTCTTTATTTAAAGATTCTTTTATAGCTTCTGGATTAACATCTATATATGTCGGTCTTATTGCCTCGTGAGCATCTTGTGAATCTGCTTTTGTTTTATAATATCTATTTTCGTAGTACTCTTCTCCATATTGTTTTACAATTTCTTGCTTTGCTACTTTTCTTGCTTCTTCAGAAATTCTTGTAGAGTCTGTTCTCATGTATGTAATTAAACCTACTGTTCCTCTTTCTGGAATTTTTACACCTTCATATAAACCTTGTGCAACAGACATTGTTTTCTTTAATGTAAATCCTAATTTTCTTGATGCTTCTTGTTGCATTGTACTTGTTGTAAAAGGTGGTGCAGGAGTACGTTTTCTTTCTCCCTTTTTTACTTCTTCTACAATAAATTTAGCATTTTCAATTGCTTTTAATATTTCATCTACTTCTTCTTGTTTATGCAAGTCTAATTTTTTTCCATTTTTTCCATAGAATTTTGCTACGAATTTTTTCTTAGACTCTTTGTCCAATAAATTCGCATAAATATTCCAGTATTCTTCTGGAATAAATTTTTCTATTTCATTTTCTCTATCTACAATTAACTTAACAGCAACAGATTGAACTCTACCAGCTGATAGTCCTCTTCTTACTTTTTTCCATAATACAGGACTCATTTTATAACCAACTATTCTATCTAAAACACGTCTTGCTTGTTGTGCATCTACTAAATTTTTATCTATAGTACGTGGTTCTTTAATTGCTTTTTGTACTGCTGGTTTTGTAATTTCATTAAAAGTAACTCTATTTTGAGCATCCTCTGGTATATCTAAAATATGTGCTAAATGCCAAGCTATAGCTTCTCCTTCACGGTCGGGGTCAGTTGCGAGAAATACTTTTTTTGCTGCTTTTGCATCTTTTTTTAAAGATTTTATTAAATCTCCTTTTCCCCTTATGTTTATATATTGTGGTTCAAATGTTTTCTCATCTACACCTAATTTAGATTTTGGTAAATCCCTTATATGTCCCATAGAAGCTACAACTTTTGTACTACCACCTAAAAATTTTTTAATTGTATTCGCCTTTGCAGGTGATTCAACAATTATTAATTTATCAGCCATTTCTTCACCTCTCGAAATTAACATTTTAATTCAACTTAACATATTTTAGACCATAATTGATTTATTTGCAACATTAATATTAAAATTTATAATTATAATTAAGAATTTAGTTTTAAAATTGCAAAAGATATTTTTTCTTATACCTTGGTGTCGCAATCTGAGTATTTAAAAATGGTCTATCGACCATTCTGCACTTAAATACATTTTTTATAAAATCAATTTATATATTTTGCAATTTTATAGCATATAATTTTTATCAACTAATGAAATAAATCTTGTATTACTTCTTCGGCTGATACTGGTGTTACCTCATTTCTTTTCAATATTTCTAGTAACATTTCAATTGTATTTTCATCTGATGTAATATTATTAATTTCTGCTTTTTCTGTTAATACTTCATCTCCTTTATATTTTGTTTTAAAAATTTCAATTCCATAATTTTCTTTGTAATTTTCTTCATTTGTTACTTTATAATATTCTAATTTTATAGGTGTGTATATATTTGCTTCTTTTAGTTGTTCCTTATTAATAAAAGTTCCTCCATAAAAAGTTTTCATTTGTAAATCCCCCTATATTTAAACTAACTTCCTTACAATATCCATATTTTGGAAATTAGTCAAGAACTTTTATGCGCAAAAGCCTATCTGTTTCTACTCTTTTCGACAATATATAAAACACTTTGATATTTTTTAAATGTTTTTTTATTTTTTGTAATAAAAACTTAATAAAATTAACTATTAAAATAATCCATTATTCCTAAATATATTCCCCATGCAAGTTTATTTTGATATTCATCTGTTAGTAATTGAGCTTCTTCTTCTTTGTTTGATAAAAATCCACACTCTACAATAGAAATTGGTATTTCTACTTTTCTTATTATATATACATTTTCTAGCTTCATTGCAACCCTATTATTTTCTTTTTGGATTGCTTCATTCAAGCTACTTTGTAAACTTTTTGCAAGTTTTATACTGTTTTCATCATCCTTTTTAAAAAAACATTGCCAGCCTGAATATTGTTCTTGCGGAATTTTATTCAGATGTATTGAAACAAATATGTCTGCTGATGATTCATTTCCAATTTTTACTCTATTATGTATGTCTGAAATTTTCTTTTCTCTTAAAGTTTTTTTATCTAAATCATAAATTGCACTTTCATCTGAACGAGTTAATATTACTGTTGCTCCACTTTGTTCTAGTAAATTTTGAACTTTGAATGCAATTTTCAAATTTATTTCCGCTTCTGTTGTTCCATTTGAACTCTGTGCTCCTTCATCCGGAGTTCCATGTCCGTGCATCTAATACAATTACTTTATTTGAAACTGGTAGGCTAACAGTTTCAACACTCTGAATTTCCTTATTTAAACTATTATTTTGGAATAAATAAAAAGCACATATAGAAAAAACAAAACATGAAGCAATAAAAATTATTCTTTTTTTGTGTAAAACAATCATAAAAAAATCTCCCATATTAAATATTTTTTATATATTTATATGAGAAATTTTTTATTTTATTACTATTTTTTTCTTCTATCTATTGCATAGCTACTTCCCATTATGGTTTTTGCTACATGTTTAACTTGTGCTCCAACTTCTCCTATTTCTAGTATATTCTTAAATCTTCCTTTATCTGCTTCTACAACGCCTATTGATAGTGATGTTAATGGGAACTGTTCCATTATTCCTTTTCTATTTTCTACTTCTAAATATCCTCTTTTTAGGTCTTCTTTTGTAAAAAATTTATGTATATCCTTATCAAATTCTGCTAATATGTTTTGACAAACATTTTCATAATCTGTTTTAGAAACAATAGCTACAAAATCATCTCCTCCGATATGTCCAACAAAGCAATGATTCCCCTTTAAACTATGTATATTTCTTACTATTGTTTTTGCTGTATATTTTATTATTTCATCGCCCTTTAAGAATCCATATACATCATTATATTCTTTAAAATGATCTAAATCGGCATATAATACAGCAAATTCTTCTTCATTCATAACTCTCTTTTTTAATTCAGCAAGTATTTGAACATTACCTGGAAGGCCTGTTAGAGGACTTACTCTTCTATTTACGTACATTAATCTCATTATATTTTTCACAGTATAATACAAATAATCTACATCTATAGGTTTTTTTATATAATATTCAACAGCCGTTTCTAATACAGCTATTCTGTGTGTTTTTTCAGTGTTTGATGATACTACTATAATTGGCGTAATTCCATTATCTTCATTTGCTCTAATAGTTTTGCAAAATTCAATTATGTTTCTTTGAAGGTGATCTTCATCAACTATAATTAATGATGGAATATTTCTTAAAGCTATATCTATCTGTTCTGTTTTTACTATTTTTATTTTAAAATTTTCATCTTTAAATAAACTTTGTACTTGATTTGCATCTTCTGTGTTATCATTTATTATATAAATTTCCTGTAACATTTATTTCTCCTTTGTTTTTAATCTTACAATACAAATAGGGTCGGAAGTTCGACCCTTATTTTATGGATTATACGTACATGTACCTTCAAATGTTCCTTTTGCTCCATCAAAATTATATGCAGAAACTGTTAGTGTATTCTCTCCTGTTGTCATTTCTATTTTGTATTGTATTTGTTTTTCTTTATAATTACTTAAGTCTATTGCATATTCTTTTCCATTTAAAGTAAATTCTATTTTTTTAACTGCTTCTTCATCTGAAACAGATAAAATTAAATATTTCATATTCTCTGAATCTTGAACAACAGATATTATAGGTTTTATAACTCCTTTTACCTCTTGAGTTTTTTCTGTTGTTAAATTTCTTTTATTAACAGCTACAACTGTTATAGTGTGTTGTCCTTTAGGAATTTCAACTTCTGTTTCTATTTGTGCTAGAGATTCATCCGAAGCTTCAATTTTCTTTTCTTCTCCATCATCCCATCTATAGGTTATATATGCCATTTGTTCATTATCTTTTGCCGTAAGTTTTAACTTTCCATTATTACCTTCTATTGCTAATTGAGGTGCTTTTGCTTCAACATCATATTTCTTTTCATATCCAATGGTTTTTCCATTTATATCATATACAACTAAATTTAATGTATTGCTACCCACTGGTAATTCAATATTTTGTTCAATATAGTCTTTGCCTTCTGCATTGATTGTTTGTTCTTCTTCATCATTCCATTTATAAGTTATTTTTTCTATCCCTTTTTTTGATTTTGCTATAACTACTAAACTTTCATTTTGTTTTTCGACATTTACCTCTGGTCTAGAACCACTAAATGATATGTTATTGTTTTGAACAAATGCATAACCAGCAACACTTACACATGATATTCCAAAAATAATTAATATTATAACAAAAAATTTTACAATTTTATTTATTTCTATATTACTTGAAGAACTTTTCTTAGTTTTCTGAACACTGCTTACACTAAGAATTTGATTTTTCATATTATTCACCTCATTATCTAGCAAAATTATAACATAACATTTTTTTAATGTAAATATTAAATAATAAGATTTTTATAATACAAATTTCTTAATTAAAATAATTCCAGTTGCTGTTGTTATTAACATTAACATGGCTAAACCATAATATGTTTTTGTGTTTTGACCTAGTATAATTGAAAGCATAACTGGTGCATCATCTATATCATCTTCTCCATCTTTTTTATTGTCTGGTGTTGAGTCTATATCTGGTGTATTAAACTCATTGTAATCTTTGCTTATTTCTGCAACATTTGTTTTTAGTCCCATATTATCTTGACTATTTTTCCATGTTAACAATACAGTAACCACTTTGCTTTCTCCTGGTTGTAATAATGTGTCTTTTAATTGGTCTGTTGTTATAACACCTTCTGTATTTACTGTCCATAATGGATTATCTTCTTTATTAAATTCTAGTCCCTCTGGTATATAGTCTTTAATTTCTTTTGCATATCCTGCAATCATTCCTTCGTTTGTAATCCTAATTTGATATTCAAATTTTACGGTTATATTTTTTAAGTTCTTTCTTCCTAAGTCTACTTTAACAATTTCTTCAGGATCATCTTCAAATTTATGATTTGTTTCTGTAATTTTACTTTCTCCATTTTCAGTAACTATTGCTTTACTTACTATTTTTCTAAGAGCTAAATCAAAATATACTACCTTAACTTTTTCATAGTCATCATCATCTTCTTGTCCTGGCACATATTTTTTATTTTCTTCATCTTCTTTATATTTTGGTAATTCTTCATCTGTTGGAAGTTTAAAGTTATCATCTGGAATAGAATCCCTATCTGCTATTTCTTTTCCTTCTGAATCACTATCTTCAGTAATTTGTGCTAAATTTGTTAAAATTTTTCCATATTCAGCTGTTCCTTTTACTTTGCATTGTATTTGTACAGATTTACTACTTAATGTGTTTGTTGTTTTATCAAAAGCTTTTAATAGATTTTCTGTGCTTGCACCTGTATATTGTAAATAATTTGATTTTACTGTTCTTCCGTCTTTTGATACTTCCCATTTATATTTTTGATTAATTTCACTATTCTCAACAAATTCTAGTTCTTGTGGTAAATAATCTGTTATTTCATTTACATAACCATCAATTTCACCTTCATTGTATACTGTTATTGTATATGTTATTACGCTTCCTTTTACAACTTCTAAAGCTTTTTTAGAATGATTATATTCAGATGTGCTTTCTTTTCCATTTGGTATTAGTTTACTTACATTAATTTGTGGATTTCTATCTGTTATTTTTTTACCATCTATTTCTGTAATATATTTTCTTAAAGATAAATCAAATGGTTTTTCTATAATTATTCTTTCAAAGTCATCATCATCTTCTTGTCCTTTAATATAACCATCTTCATTTCCATTCCCTTCATAATCATTTTGCTTTGTTCCTTCTGGTAGGTTAAAATTTCCAGAGCTAGAATCTCTATCAGGATTTACTTCTCCTCCTTCTTTGTCTTCGTATTTTGTAATTTCAGCAATGTTTGTAATTTTCTCATCTGTTGTTGCTTTTTCATTTACTAGGCATTTTACTTTTATATCTATATAATCT
>CAKPGS010000030.1 GCA_934155165.1 uncultured Clostridia bacterium
GTCTTCATGTAAAAAGAAGTACATAGATATAGCACTTGGATTTGTCAAAAGCAATCCTATATAAATTTTTTCTAGTTCAGGATTTTCTAGTTTTTTTGGATATTTTCCATCTTGAATATCTTCTTCTTTTTTTTCTGCCTTTTTTGTAGATTTTTTCTCTATTTTATCTACGATATTAATTTCTTTTTCTGGAATTATCTTTTTTATTAATTCTAATGCTGAATCAAAATCTCTATCTATTAAGTATTGCCTTATTTCTTGTACTTGCTCTTTATTTTTTTTCGTAACCTTAACTAATTTAAGTAATTCATATACTTCATTCATACTATTATTTTCACTCATATTATCACTCCTATAAAATTAATTCTTCTTTTGGAAAATCAACTTTTGTTTTATTACTTTCTGGTGCAAATATTGCAAATATAGAAAAAGGTCCTATTCTTCCTATAAACATTAATATCATTAAAATAAATTTTCCTGCTGCATTTAAAACCTGCATACTTGTACTTGTAAGTCCTGTTGAAGATATTGCAGAAACACTCATAAACAATACATCAAACAATCCAAAATCATTTAACCATAAAATTGCCATTGTTGCAATTAGAATTATAATTATGAACATTGAAAGTATTGTTACAGATAGTCTTATTGTATCTTCATCTATTTTTCTCCAGAATAAAACAACTTCCTTTTTTCCTAATAATGTTGTAACTATAACTGCTTCTAATACAGCAAAAACAACTACTTTTATTCCTCCTGCTGTTGAACCTGGAGCACCACCTATTATCATTAATAATAAAATAAATAATTTAGATGCCACACTCATTTTATTAACACTTACTGTATATAATCCTGTGTTTCTTGTTGTTGCTCCCATAAATAAAGCATTCATCCATGATATATTGCTTCCTTCAAAAATTTTAATTCCTACAGTAGAAATTATTATTAAAGCAATAGAATATATAATAACAATTTTTGATTGTAATTTTAGTTTATTAAACTTTTTAGTTTTATTCTTTACAACATCGTTTATAGGTAAAAAACCTATTCCACCTAAAACCATTAAAATAACTATAATAAGACGAATATATATGTCATTACTATATCCGTGCTAATCCATCTTCTCCAAATAAATCGAACCCTGTATTTGAAAATGCAGATATTGAATGAAATAAACTATATCCAATTCCTTTTGCAAATCCGAACTCTGGAATAAATTTAACAGCTAATAAAAGTGCTCCAATTAATTCTATAAAAAAGACATACTTTAATATATTAACAACTTCTTCTCTTAAATTTAAGTAATTGTTATCAGAAATACTGTCGTTAATAACTTTCATATTTGATAGAGAAATTCTTCTATTTTTTATTTTAAAAATGACAACTATTAAAGAAATGAATCCCACAGCTCCTATATTCATTAGAATTGCAATTATTATTTGACCAAGAGCTGTGTATTTTGAAGAAATGTCGTTTATATCAAATCCTGTTGTAGTAGTTGCAGATGTTGATGTGAATAAAGTGTCTATAAAATTTATTGTTCCTACTTTGCAAAATGGCATGTATAGAATAATTGATCCCATTAATATTATAAGTAAAAATCCAAATACTGGTATTAAGTAATCTCTTTTTCTTTTGAACATTGTGTTTCCTCTTCCTTTGTTTATTATTATCGAATTCTATAATATCATACTTTTTGAAAAATAAAAATGTTTTTTGTATTAATTTATTTTTTTATGAAATACTAATATTATATATTTAAAATTTGTTATAATTTCCGCTCCATCTTGCAGTGTGAAGGATGTCAATTTTTCGAAAGGTCAAATCCAAGATTTTCTAAGTAGTAGAAACTACAAAGAAAATCTAATGTTTGACATATTTATCTTCTAAAGAAAATTCTCCTACTAGGATAATTTTCTAAGAATATAAAAAAATAATGCTTCACACTCGTGGAGCTAGTTATATTTGTTTTTTTATTATTAATATTTTTAGGAGGGATTGAGATGGATAATCAGAATTTGAATGTTTTGGATGAGGTTAATAAGGGTGCTACTATGGGTATGGATGCTATTAATTTTGTTTTAGATAAGGTTGAAGATAGTTCTTTTAGAAAGGTTTTAGATGGTGAATATAATAAATATAGAGATATTTCAAACAGAGTAAATGATGTATATTCAAATTATAATACTGAAAAAGAACCTCATGAAACTAATGCTATGACTAAAATGATGACATGGTATGGTGTTCAAATGAAAACTATGAACGACCATAGTAATTCTAAACTTTCTGAACTTTTAATTCAAGGTACTAACATGGGTATTATTGAAGGGAGAAGGTTATTAAACAATAATGAAAATTTACCAAAAGAAATAGATACAATTTTAAACGATTTTGTTGTTATGCAAGAAGATAGTGTTGAAACTTTAAAAAAATACTTGTAGTATCAAATTTACAAAGGCGACCATTGGTCGCCTCTACATTTTTATTTTCTGTTTCCTTTTATTAAATTCTCTAAATATTCCATTTCTTCTTTTACATCTAAACGTGCAAATAATGGTTCTATTTTGCTTGGAACTTCTATTATTCCGCTATTTGAATGAATTTCTTTTATTTCTTCCCATTGTCTATTTTCTACATTAAGTGTATTTAATATTTTTTCTGCTGTTTCTGGCATATATGCTTGTAACATTGTTCCTACTATTCTAAGATTTTCAACTAAGTGTGCCATTACAGAAACTAATATTTTTCTATCTTCTTCGTTTTCAGATTTTGCTAGTTTCCATGGTTCTGTTTCATCTATATATTTATTTGAAGTGGAAATTATTTCCCATATTTTTTCAAGCGAATTGCTTACATGTAAATCATCCATAAGCTTTTCTATTTCAGTTATATTGCTTAATACTTTTTCTTCTAATTTTGCATCTATTTCTGTTGTTTTAGCTTCTGATACATCTACTTTTCCTTCAAAGTATTTATTAATCATTCCTACTGTTCTGTTTAGTAAATTTCCTAAATCATTTGCTAAATCTGCATTAAATCTATTTACAAAACTTTCTGGTGTAAATGAAATATCTTGGTCAAAAGCAAACTCTCTTAATAAGAAATATTTCGTAGCATCTACTCCATATCTTTCTGTTAGATTTTCTGGGTAAATTACATTTCCTTTAGATTTTGACATTTTTCCATCTCTTATTGAAATAAATCCATGTGCATATATTTTTTTAGGAAGTGGTAAATCTAATGCCATTAAGAATATAGGCCAATAAATACCATGAAATCTTATTATATCTTTTCCTATTATATGAAGGTCTGCTGGCCAATATTTTTTAAATTTGCTATCATCTTCTTGCATATATCCAAGTGCTGTAATGTAGTTTGTTAAAGCATCTAGCCAAACATATACTACATGTTTAGGATCACTTGGTACTTTAACTCCCCAATCGAAACTTGTTCTACTAACACATAAATCTTCTACACCTGGTTTTATAAAGTTATTAAATAATTCATTTTTCCTACTTTCTGGTTGTATAAAATATGGATTCTTCTCGTAGAATTCTTCTAATCTTTTTTGATATTTTTTCATATTGAAGAAATATGTTTCTTCTTTCATAAGTTGTACATCTCTACCACAATCTGGGCATTTTCCATCTACTAATTGTGTTTGTGTAAAATATGTTTCACAAGGCATACAATACCAACCTTCGTACTCACCTTTGTATATATCTCCTTGTGCTAATAGTTTTTCGAATATTTTAGCAACAGTTTCTTCATGGCGTTTATCTGTTGTTCTAATAAAGTCACTATAACTTATATTCATATCTTTCCATAATTTTTTTGTTGTTTCAGCCATTTTATCAACATATTCTTGTGGTTTACTACCTTCTTTTTCTGCAACTGTTTGAATTTTTTGTCCGTGTTCATCTAATCCAGTTAGCATATAAGAATCGTAACCTCTAAGAGCTTTATATCTTTTTATTGTGTCTGTAAGAATTGTTGTATATGCTGTTCCTATATGGAATTTACCACTTGGATAATATATTGGTGTGGTTATATAAAATTTTTTCTTATTTTCCATATTCTTTCCTTTCTTCCTTTATATTTCTTATTTTTATAATATAAATTTTTTTAATAAAATCCGCTCCATCTTGCAGTGTGAAGGATATTTTCTTTCTGCATGTTTTCGAAAGAAAAATGCTTCACACTCGTGGAGCTACAAAGTAACAATACAAGAAACAATTTTTATAAAGAATTACTCTTCGATTTTGATGTGTACATCTTTTAATTGTTCTTCCATTACTCTTGATGGTGCTCTCATTAATAAATCTCTTGCTTTTTTGTTTTTAGGGAATGCTATTATTTCTCTTATGTTTTGTGAGTCTGTTATTAGCATTACCATTCTGTCTACTCCTGGTGCAGCTCCAGCATGTGGTGGTGTTCCGTATTGGAATGCATTATATAATGCTCCAAATCTATTTTTTATTTCTTCTTCTTCATATCCTGCTATTTCAAATGCTTTTACCATTATTTCTGGATTATGATTTCTAACTGCTCCAGATGCCATTTCATAGCCATTACATACTAAGTCATATTGATATGCTAAGATATCCAATGGTTTCATTTTTTCTAGTGCTTCCATTCCTCCTTGTGGCATTGAGAATGGATTATGGCAAAAGTCTATTTTTCCTTCATCTGATAATTCATACATTGGGAAATCTACTATCCAACAGAATTTGTATACATTTTTTTCTATTAAGTCTAAACGTTTTCCAAGTTCTATTCTAACTAATCCTGCAATTTTTTGTGCTGTTTCAAATTCATCTCCTATAAAGAAGATACTTGAATTTGGTTTTACTCCATAGTTTTCTACTAATTCTTTTTGCATTTCTTCATTAATAAATTTTGCAATTCCACCTTGAACATTTCCATCTTGTTCGAATTTTACCCAAGCTAAACCTTTAGCTCCTGCTTCTTCTACTGCAAAGTCTGTCATTTTATCAAAGAATTTTCTTCCTTGCTCTGCTCCATTTTCTACTACTATTGCTTTTACAGTTTTTCCTGCAAATGCTTTAAATTCTGAATGTTCAAATACCTTTGTAACATCTTGTATTATTAGTGGGTTTCTTAAATCTGGTTTATCTATTCCATATTTCTCCATAGCTTCTCTGTATGGAATACGTACAAACTCACCTTCATCAACTTTCCAATTTGTGAATTTCTTGAATGTATATGGTACAACTTCTTCTAATATTTTAAAAACATCTTCTTGTGTACTATATGCCATTTCAAAGTCTAGTTGATAAAATTCTCCTGGTGCTCTATCTGCACGAGGGTCCTCATCTCTAAAACATGGTGCAATTTGAAAATATTTATCAAATCCACCTACCATTAATAATTGTTTAAATTGTTGTGGTGCTTGTGGAAGTGCATAAAATTCTCCTGGGTGTAATCTACTTGGAACCAAGAAATCTCTTGCACCTTCTGGTGATGAGTTTGCTAAAATTGGTGTTTGAATTTCAGCAAATCCTAATTCATCCATTTTATCTCTTAATGTTTTTAAAATTTTAGAACGTAACAAAATATTGTTGTGCAATTTCTCGTTTCTTAAATCTAAAAATCTATATTCTAATCTTAAGTCTTCCCTAACTTCTTGGTCTGTATTCACTTCGAAAGGAAGAACATTTTTGCATTTTCCTAAAACTTCTATACTATTTGCAACAACTTCAATACTACCTGTTGAAAGATTAGGATTTTTACTTGCTCTTTCCACAACTTTTCCAGAAATACACACACTACTTTCTGTTGTTATTTCTTTAACCTTGTTTTGCATTTCTTCACTTGAAACAACAATTTGAGTAATACCAAATTGATCTCTTAAGTCAATAAACACCATTCCTCCAAGGTTTCTTATTTTTTGCACCCAACCAGAAAGCTTAACCTCGCTCCCTATATTTTTCTCATTTAATTCCCCACAATTATGTGTTCTATATTCGTTCATTTTATTCCTCCATAAATTGTATATTGTATCAATATTCTGTACTATTTTACTACGAAATCTCGGAAAAGTCTACAAAAATAGCACTATTAAATAAAAAAAGCCACGCGGGCGGACAGAGGCGTCCTCCCCTACAACCGAAACATGAATTTTTTCCAAAATGAAAAAACATGCTATTTAGCATGCTTTTTCGTTTTTTGACAATTTGAAACACCACCCCATAAAGGGAACTTCTACCATACATTCTGGATCTTCTATTGTGTTTCCAACAGAATCTTTTCTTGTTGGTAATTCATCAGGATATTTATGTGACCAATATCCATCTGCATCTTCTCTTAAGAAATGATAATATCCCGTTTGTTCTTCTCTTTGAAGATAGATTTTCATTTCATCTTCACTAATAGCTTCTTCAACATCAATTTCTTCTGCATTGTATCCTAAAACATCTAATTCTTCTTTTAGTGTTTTTACTAAATCTTCATTAGATGTTTTTTCTGTGCACCGTTTTCCTATAAATTCTCCAACTACAAAAAATTCATTTTTTAATAAATTTATTGCATATGGATAGCAACCTGCACCTTTTGCATTTTTCCATTTGCTTGGTTCATATTTTGGTGTTTTCAAAGTTCTTTTAGTTAATTTCCGAGCTGTTTTTATTGTCATTTATAAATCCTCCTTGAAGCCTTAATTACCTTTATTATACAATATTTTACATTATTTTGCAAAATTCTACATTTTTATTGGTTCTGGATGATTTTTTATAATTTTTATTTCATTTTATTTATTAATTCTTCTATCGATAATGTTTCTTTTTCTCCTGTTTTTACATTTTCTAGTTCTACATTATTTTCTTCTGTTTTATCTCCTAAAACCACCATATATGGAGTTCCTAGTACTTTACAGTCTTTTATTTTTGCTCCTATAGTAAGACCTTCTCTGTCATCTAAAATTGCTCCAATTCCAATTTCATTTAATTTTGTATATAATTTTTCAGCCATTTCTTTCTTTTCTTCGTTTTCTAGTTTTGGAATTATTTGTACTTTAAATGGTGCTATATTTTCAGGTAACACAAATCCACATGGTCCCCATTTTGCATCGTTTATTAAACAGTATTCATATAGTGCTGCAACAGTTCTACTTACACCTATTCCATAACATCCCATATAATATAAGCTTTCTTTTCCTTCTCTATTTGTGAATTTTCCATTCATCATTTCAGAGTATCTTGTTCCTAATTGGAATATATGTCCTAGCTCCATTGTTCTTATTTCTTTTAAACTTGAAATATCTTCAATTCCATATTCATTTTTTAAATATTCTTTATAGTCTTCTCTTTCTAATATTTCTGTGTTTAAACCTATTCCTGTTTTTTCATCATATAAAATTTTATCTTCACCTTGAGATGAAATAAGCATAAATTCTTCTGATTTTTTTCCTCCCATTGCTCCATTATCTGCAACTATTGGAATTACAGGAAGCCCTATTTTTTTGAATATTTCTAAAAATGCAGTTCTTACATTTTCATAAGATTTTTCCATATTTTCTACATTTTCATCAAAACTGTATGCATCTAACATTGGAAAACTTTTTCCTCTTAATAAATATCCTCTTGTACGTATTTCATTTCTATATTTTTCACCAATTTGGTAATATGTTGTTGGTAAATTTTTATAAGATTTTAATTTTTCTCTTGCAAACTCAAGCATTGCTTCCTCTCCTGTTGGAGCTAAGCAAAATGTTCCTTTATTTGACTCTGTTATAAGCATTGTTCCATCGTTTACATAGGCATCATATCTACCAGAATTTTTCCAAATTGTATCTGGTTGTAAAGTTGGCAAAAGTACTTCTACACAATTATATTTATTTAAAGTTTCTTGTATTATTTGTTCAACCTTTCTTCTAACTAAAAGAGGTATTGTATTATATGCGAAAAGTCCTGCACCATATTGTACAAGTTGTCCTGTTTGCAATAAAATGCTTTGCCCTGGATACATTTCATCTATATTATTTAATTTTGTTGTTCCCATTCCTGTATTTGATAATTTCATATTATTATTCTCCTTCACTTTCAATATTATTTTCCTGCTCCTCTGTTTCTTCACTCGGTGATGGAGCCTCTGTTTCAATTAAATCATCTATTACAATTTGTTGATTTTCATCTAATTTATATTTTGGAAGTTCTGGTAATTCCTCTAAAGATGAATATCCAAAAGTTCTTAAAAAATTATCTGTTGTTCTGTATGAAGTTGGCTTGCCTGGTAAATCTAATTTACCTGCCGATTCAATAAGTCCATACTCCATAAGTTTATATATTGTTCCATCTGAATTAACACCACGAATACTTTCTATTTCTGCTCTAGTTATTTTAGGGTTATATGCAATTATAGAAAGCGTTTCTAGTGCTGCATTTGATAGATTTGGTTTACTGCGTTTATCAAAAATTTGATATAAATATTCATAGTTTTCTTTTTTTGTACACATTTGAAAACCATCATTTACTTTTATTATTTCTATTCCTCTATCTTTTGCCTTATATTCATTTATTAAATTTTCCATAATAGGCATAATTTCATCTTTTCCTAATTCTAAAACACTCATAAATTCGGTTATTTTTACATCTCTACCTGCTGCAAACAAAATTGATTCAATTATAGATTTTATTTGTTCTATTTCCATATTTTTTCTCCTTAATTTACCCGTATATTATTACATTTTTTAGGCATTATGTCAAGGTTTTGAGGCAATCTATTGCAGTTGATAAAAACATCTTTTTTATTAATAAATTTTATATTGATATATTTTTATTTTTATGTTAGTATAATAAAAAATAAATGAGGTGATTTTATGTCTGATAATAAAAAAATAGAAGTTATTCCTGACAATGGAAAACATATTAAAATTTCTAAAGTTTATGAACATATAGAAATGGAGAAGCCTAAAGAAAAAAAGAAGGAAGATATTGTTATTCCTAAAGTTAAAAAAGATAAGTAAAATTAAAGTAAAATTTCTATAACGCAAAAAAAGAATTTCAATTTATTTGAAATTCTTTTTTGGTAGCGAAGATGTGATTCGAACACATGACCCTTCGGGTATGAACCGAATGCTCTAGCCAACTGAGCTACTTCGCCATATTTAAGACTTTATTATTATAAACAGTTTTTTATTTTTTGTCAATAGTTAAAATAAAATTTTTATAGGATATGCCAAAAACATATCCTATATTAATCTCCTATTTCTTTTTCTAAATCTTTTTTTATTGTTTTATCTACCTTTTGTTTTCTTGTAGTATTAGTACTTGTTTTTAACCTATTTTTTAAACCTGTTTTTTTTACTTTTGTCCCATTAGTATCTTCAAGCATATTTTCTAAACTGTTTATTTCACTTTTATTTTCTTGTTTTTTTATTTCATTTAATTCTTCAATTAGTACTTCTTGTTCATCTATTTCTTCATTTTCAGATAATGTTTTTAATGTTAGATATACTGAAGAAAATGCGTTCCTTAAGGTATTTAAAACAAAATTGTTTCTTTGATTTACAGCATTAGCCATAATTTCATCTTAGAATTATCTAAGATTTTTCACCTCACTTTTTTACAATACTGTTTCCATAATAACATATAATTTAATTAAAGTCAAATATTTCAAGAAATACAAGCATTTTTCGTATATCATTTTTAGACATTTTTTTAATTTATCTACATGGTTCTTCCTAAGAACGCCCTCCCTACAATGTTTGACATTAATTTATTTTAATATTCAATATATATTAATTTTTTATAATATATTAGCGGCCTTATAGACCGCTTAAATTTATTCCATGTAATCTCTTAGTTTTTTACTTCTACTTGGATGGCGTAGTTTTCTTAATGCTTTTGCTTCTATTTGTCTTATTCTTTCACGTGTTACATCAAATTCTTTTCCGACTTCTTCTAAGGTCCTTGCTTTTCCATCTTCTAATCCAAATCTAAGTTTTAAAACTTTTGCTTCTCTTGGTGTTAGTGTATTCATTACTTCTTCTAATTGTTCTCTAAGCATTGTATATGCTGCAGAATCTTGTGGAGCTGGTGAGTCATCATCTTGTATAAAATCTCCTAAATGACTATCATCTTCTTCTCCTATAGGTGTTTCAAGTGAAACTGGATCTTGAGCTATTTTTTGAATCTCCATTACTTTTTCTACTGGAAGTTCCATTTCTTTTGCTATTTCTTCTGGTGTTGGCTCTCTACCCATTTGTTGTAATAAATGTCTTGATATACGTATTAATTTGTTTATTGTTTCTACCATATGAACAGGAATTCTTATAGTACGTGCTTGGTCTGCAATAGCTCTTGTAATAGCTTGTCTTATCCACCATGTCGCATACGTACTGAATTTGAATCCTTTTGTATAGTCAAATTTTTCTACAGCTTTTATAAGTCCCATATTTCCTTCTTGAATTAAATCTAAGAATAACATTCCTCTACCAACATATTTTTTGGCTATACTAACAACTAATCTTAAATTTGATTCTGCTAGTTTCTTTTTAGCTTCTTCATCTCCTTCAAGAATTCTTTTAGCCAAGTCGATTTCTTCTTCATAAGTAAGAAGTGGAATTTTACCTATTTCTCTTAAATACATTCTAACAGGATCATCTACATTAACACCTTCAAATGTATTTGCATTTACATCTTCGATTTTTATTTCTTCAACTTCTTTTAAATCTTCAATGTTTGGTTCTTCATCCTCCATGTCATCTTCTACTATAGCTCCTGCTTCTTGAAAAGCTTCAAATACTTTTTCAATATTATCTGGATTTATTTTTTCTAATTTTGCCGCAAGTTCAGCATATGTCATTTTTCCATTTTTCTTTGCTTCTTCTACTATTTTTTTTACTTCTTCAACTTCCTCTTTGCTTAATTTTGCTTCTTCTTTTTTAATTTCTTTACTCATAAAATCCTCCTTACTTAATTTTAGCAAGTTCTATTATAGTTTTGCTTAATTCATTTTCTAACTGTTTTTGAACTTCTTTTTCTGTTGTTTCTTCCATTTCTCTCATTATTTTATTTCTTTTTGAAATAAGCTTGTCTTTTTTATAGGTTTTTAATATATCATCAATTCCTTTTTCTATTTCAGTTATTTCATAATCCTCTGCCATTATACTCGTTATATGATTTATTATTTCTTCATTATCGAATAATATTGTGTAATCATATATTTCCTTTTTTCCACTTTCAAATTCGTTATATATTGTTTCTATAATTTTTTTGTTAATCTCTGTATTAAAATCCTCTGGTTTAATTTCATCTTTTATTTTTAGATATGTATTTATACCACCAGAAATCAATAATGAAATAATCGTGTTTTCTCTTCTTAAAGTTGTTTCATCTACATTATTTTCTACTTTTTTCTGTAAATTATACTTTGGTGTCCTTCTTTCTAAAATTTTAGAGTCTACTCTGTTATTTTTAAATTGTAGTTTTTGTATTTCAGAATATATAGCATCTTTTGATATTTTATATTCTGATGAAATTTTATCTAAATAAACTTCTCTTTCTATATTATTTGTAACTTTTGAAAGAATTTTTGCAATTTCATTTAAGAATTTTATTTTGTCACTCGTATTTTCTAAGTTAAGTTCTTTTTTGAATATTTTAACTTTAAATTCTACTAAAGATATCGCCTCATCAACATATTTTAAAAATCTGCCACTTCCGTATTTAGTAACAAATTCATCTGGGTCTTTTGCTCCTTCTATTTGAAGAATTCTAATATCACAGCCTAAATTATCTAAAATTTCTAGTCCTCTCATAGTAGCAGCTTGTCCTGCTCCATCTTGGTCATATCCTATAATTATTTGGTCTGCAATTCTTCTTAAAAGTCTTCCCTGTGCTTCTGTTAATGCTGTTCCCAAAGAAGCAACTGCATTTTCTATTCCTCTTTGATGTAATGAAACTGCATCCATATATCCTTCAACTATAATTATCTTCTTGTTTTGATTTGTATTAACATTATTTAGGCCATACAAATGTCTACCTTTGTTATAAACTATAGTTGATGGAGAATTTAAGTATTTTGGTTTAGAGTCATCTAAAACTCTACCACCAAACGCAATTACTTTTCCTCTAATATCTTGTATTGGAAACATAAGCCTATTTTGAAAACTATCATAAAATTTTCCGCTTTTACCTTTTTTTACTAGTGCAGAAGCTAAAATTTCTTCATCATTAAATCCATTAGATTTTAAATATTTATATAATTCATCAAACTTGCATGAATAACCTATTAGGAATTTTTTAAGAGTGTTATTGTCTAACTTTCTCTTTTTTACATACTCCTGTGCAGGCTTCGCAGATGGCTTATATAAATTTTCATGATAGAATTGTGCTGTTTCTTTGTTTATTTCGTACACTCTAGATTTTAAATATTCTGCTTTACTATTTGAATCATTTTCTAAGGATGGTAAAGTTATATTTGCCCTTTCAGCAAGTATTTTTACACTTTCTCTAAAGTTTACTCCTTCTATTTTAGAAATAAAATGAAAAACATTTCCGCCAACTCCACATCCAAAGCAATGAAAAATTTGCTTGTTTGGAGAGACAAAAAAAGATGGCGACTTTTCACTATGAAATGGACACAAGCCAGAGTAATTGCTACCTGTACGCTTTAGTCTTACATATTGCGACACAATATCTACAATATCGTTACTATTTTTAATTTCATCAATTAATTCGTCACTATATCTTAACATTTTTCATCCTTTCTAATACATACATATTTATTATTCGACGTTTTTTATAAAATTCCTTCTTTTATGTTTACCAAATATATAGCATAAAAAAACGGCCCTTGGCCGCTGTTATACTTTTATCTTACGCATTCATGTTTCCATCAAATGGAATAAATTTTTTAACAATTGTATCACTCATAGCAGAAACATCTACATCGTTATGTACTTTAAATTCTTCAAATGAATTATTAATTTTGTTTTCTACTATATCTTCGATTTCATCTTGAGTTGCATGTTCTGTTAGTACTAATTCACTAACTAAAATTTGTTTTGCATTATTAAGCATTTTCTTTTCTCCAGTTGATAAACCTTTTTCTTTTTGCTTAAAGCTTAAATTTCTAACAACATCTGCAACTTCATAAATATCTCCGCTTTTCATTTTATCCATATTATCTCTGTAACGTTTATTCCAATTCATAGACATTTCTGTTTCATTCGCTTCTAATACTCCGAATACTTTTTCTGCAGCACTTTTGTCTATTATTCCTCTAACGCCAACTTCTTCAGCTTTAGCTGTTGGAACCATAACTTTAACTTCTCCTGGCATTTTTAGAATATAGTATGCTTGTTTTTCTCCAAGTATATCTTTCTCCTCTATTGAATCTACAACCCCTGCTCCATGCATTGGGTATACAACTTTATCACCTATATTAAACAATTAGGTCACTCCTTTCAAAATGTCTATTTCGTTTTTTCCGATATGTCAATTATAACACAAAAATTACCAAAAGTCAAAGCTTTTGGTAATTAAAATTACATAATATTTTTTTATTTTATTATAGCAAAATTAAATTGTATCTAATGAATTTATTCTCCTGCAGTGTATTTCATTGACCAATATCCGCTTAATTGTTTTCCATCAAAGGTGAAGGCCTCTGGTATTTGGTATCCTGCACTTGCTTCTGTGGTTGTTCCTTCTATAAATCTTACTTCTGTTCTGGCTGTTGCTGGTTGGGCTTGTTGGCTACTTGTTATTTTAAATTCGTATCTTGGTATCCATGTGAAATATGTTTCTTTTCCATTTGCTTTTACTACTATGTT
>CAKPGS010000031.1 GCA_934155165.1 uncultured Clostridia bacterium
TCTCCTGCTGTGTACTTCATTGCCCAATATCCACTTAGTTCTTTTCCATCAAATGTGAAGGCTTCTGGTATTTGGTAACCTGATGGTACTTCTTTTGATGTTCCATTTAAGAATTTTACTGTACTTTTTTCATTTGTTTGGTCTAGTATAAAGCAATATCTTGGTATCCATGTATAATAAGTTTCTAGTCCATTGTTTCTGGTTACTATATTTGCCCATTTACTTTCTCCATATTCATACCAGTTTTCTGGCATTTCTTGGCTTATTGGTACAGTGCTGTGTTCATTTTCTTTATCATCATAGGTTACATAGAAGGTTGTTTCTTGGTTGAATCCGGCTTAAGTCTGGCTTATTTACTACTGCTGGCTCATATTCTTTTGTCATACTTCCTACTATTTCTCCACCTGCATTTAGACCTGTTACATTTACTGTATTGTTTCCTGCTTTTAAATTATCTAATACTATTGATTTTGATATATCTGTTATTGTTTCTACTATTACTCCATTTAAGGCTATTGTATATTTTGTTATTGGGTTACTATTTGTTATGCTTGTATTTAGGGTTATATTTTTTATTGTTATTTTTTTGTTACTTACACTCATTTGGTAATCTATTGTTGATGGGGTGCTTATATCTCCTGCTGTGTATTTCATTGCCCAATATCCTGCTAAATTTGTTTTATCGAAAGTAAATGCTTCTGGTATTTGATATCCTTCTTTTTCTAGTTCTTCCCATTTTGTTTCTTTTCCGTTTTCATCTTTATAGTTGTTATCACAATCTATAAATTTTACATCGCTTCTTTCCTTATCTTGGTCTAATTTGAAACAATATCTTGGTATCCATGTGTAATATATCTCTGTTCCATTATTTTCTACTATTATGTTTGCCCATTTGATTTCTTTATAACTATACCAATTTTGTGTTGGATTTTGGTCTATCCAATTTCCTGGTGTTAAGTTTCCTTCATTATTTACTTCTAAGTATCTTGTTTTTTCTGCTTTAAATCCATTATCTAATTTTGGTGTGCATAAATACACTCCATTTACTAGCTCGTAATTTCCATTTTTTACTACTATACCTTCTTGCTTGCTTATCTTTAATACTTTTATTTCTAAGTCTTCACACCATTTTACTTGCTTTTCATTGTTTTTTACTTCTTTACTTGATACATAATATATTTCGCCTTTATATACTACTACATAGTCTTTTGCTTCCTTTTTTATGTCTTTTATTATATCTGTTATTTCTATATTTACATCTGCTTCGCTTATATCTGCTAATATTTCTTGTTTTATTGCTGTTTTTAATGGTTCTCCTGAATTTATTTTACTTGTATCTGTGTTTATGGTTTTCATTACTTTCCATGATGTATATAAATTTACTTCATCTCTGTATCCTGACATCATTGTTTTAAATTTGGCTTCATTTGCTTTGGAGAAAAGTCCACTTTCTCCTACTACCATGTGTAAGGTTACTCCGGCAAGAATTAAAAGTACTATTATTGTTACTACTAAAGCTATTAAAGTTATTCCTTTTGTTTTCTTGTTCATTTATAAAACTCTCCTGTTCTTTTTATAATTTATTTTCTTTATAAAATATCTTAGAAAATTTTATAAATCTTTTCCACATACTGCTACGCCACGACTATAGCTAGGGTTATAACCGCCGCTGAACGAAAACAGTCCCCCATTACCGCGTACGAAGAAAGAGTAAGGAGCATAAGCCCAATCAGCGTAGTACGCCGAATGCCAAGACTGACATCCATTGTTTGTCCTTTTTCCTAGTGCATCTCCTACTCTTGCTGAATTACTATCTTTATCTTTATAAGTATCATAATATTTTTTATTTGTTCCAGAAAATATTTTGTTTTCTACTCCTCCTGCAATCAATTCCCAGTTGTCACCTGAAAAATACACACCTGTTTTATTTCCTGTTGTTGTTTTTATTGTGCTCTTTTTTAATGTTTGACTATTTCCATAACCTGAAGCAGAAAGAATTGCTATTGCTCCATATTCTGTTGAACGCATCATATGAACATCTATATTATTACTTTTACTTGATGCTGTTAAGTCCTCATTTAGAGTTTCAGAAAGACCCATACCTTCTCCTTGTTCTTCCATTTTTCTAAAATTTGTCATCCAATTTGTTGCATTATCACCCTTCTGATAGTGTGTGTTTGGATTGCTTGTAAAGAGGCATGTACCTCACTTGTGTTTAATAAAATTATTGCTAACATTATTATTAAAGTTGTTAAAATTATTTTTGTTTTTTTCATTTTTAATTTCCTCCTTGTTTTTTTATTTTTTTATTTATATTTTTAATATTAATAACATATCCCTTACAATTATAATGAAATTTATTCAATTCCTCGGCGGCATTACGTATTATAAGAAATTATAAAATTGTATCAAACGAGCCTCTCGCTGCTCTTGCTGCGCAAGCCTTCGCTTCCTCATTTGCTACAATTAAACAATTTCTAATAACACTCCAATTGCATTCGTCATTTCATAAATTTATTATAATTGTATTTAATTCACGCAAAAAAAGATAACAAAACTAACCTATGGGTTTTCCATAAGTTTTTTTGTTATCTTTCTCACGTTTTTTTTAATTCCTTGTGGCTTAAATTATAGCTCTCTCTCTCTCTCTCTCTCTCTCTCTCTAGAGCGACAACAGTTTTCATTGGTTCATCTCTCCTTTTTTATTTTTCTTTTATATTTCATATGGCGGGTCGTCGGGGACGCCGACCCCTACATTGTTTGACATTAGTCTTATTTTAATTTGAAAGTTTTTTATTTATTTTTCGTTTTCTATTATACTTCTTGCTGTTAATTTTCCAAGATATTCTTCTGGCAAAACTACTTCGTTTACTTCTAATTTGCTTAGTATTCTTTTATGTATTTTGTCTCCTGCCTTCGCTATTATATAGTTTACGCCTGCTTCTTTTAACGCTAAACAAGTTATTATACTTGCTGAAATATCTTCTCCTATTCCAACAACGGCTACATCGAAGTCTTTTATTGGTAAGCTTTCAAATGCATCTAGTGATGTTACATCTAAACATATTGCTTTTGTTGCAAATTTTGCTGCTTTTTCTACAATTTTCATATTTTTATCTATTGCTAATACATCTATGTTTGAGTCTTCTAGTTTTTTTGCAACATTCATTCCATATGTTCCAAGTCCTATTACTAAACATTGTTTTTTCATTTTTCATCATCCTTTGTTTTTATTTGTAATCTTTTTTGCGGGTCGTCTGGGACGCCGACCCCTACAACATTTGACATTCATTTTTTTTATGATGTTATTTTATTATGATTTTTAGAAAAACGCCTTTTCCTATTTGTAAAATTGCTCCGTTTTCTAGTTCTGTTATACTGTTTATATCTGTTACTTTTTCGTTATTTATTTTTACTGCTCCTTGCATAAATAATCTTCTTATTTCACCTTTTGATGCATATTTGTTCGTTGCAAGTATTGCATTTAATAAGCTTGCTCCTAGATTTTCTGTTTTTTCTACTTCTATTTCTTCTATATCTTCTGGTGCTTGTTGTTTTTGATATACAGATTTAAAGTGTTCTATTGCATTTTGTGTTTCTTCTTCTGTATGATATAGTTTTGTTATTATTTCTGCTAATTCCATTTTTATGTTTCTTGGGTTTTCTCCGTTTTTTAGTCTTTCTTCTACTTTTTCAACATCATCTGGATGTTCATCTGTACATAAGTTGTAGTATTTTATTATTAATTCATCTGGTATTTTCATGCATTTTTCATACATTGTGTTTGCATCTTCATTAATTCCTATGTAGTTTCCAAGGCTTTTGCTCATTTTTTCTACACCATCTAAGCCTTCTAATAATGGCATAAATAATGTTAATTGTGGCTCTTGTTCAAAGTCTTTTTGTATGTTTCTTCCCATAAGAACGTTAAAAGTTTGATCTGTTCCTCCAAGTTCTATATCAGCCTTTATCGCTACAGAATCGTAGGCTTGCATTAATGGATAGAAAAATTCATGTACAGATATTGGTTTTCCTGTTTCATATCTTTTTTTGAAATCATCTCTTTCTAGCATTCTTGCTACTGTGCATTTTGAAGATAGGTTTATTACATCTCTGAAGTTCATTTTTCCCAGCCATTCACTATTAAACTTAATAACTGTTTTATCTTTATCTAGTATTTTTAATATTTGCTCTTTATAAGTTTGTGCATTTTCTTCAACTTGCTCTTTTGTAAGTTGTTTTCTTGTTTTTGATTTTCCTGTTGGGTCTCCTATCATTCCGGTAAAATCGCCAATTATTATTATTGCTTCTGCACCTAAGTCTTGTAATTGTTTTATTTTTCTTAAAACAACAGCATGTCCTAAATGTATATCTGGAGCAGATGGGTCAAGTCCTAATTTTATTCTTAAAGGTCTATTCTCTTTTTCTACTGTTTCAAATTTATTTATTATTTCTGATGTTTCTGTATGATCTGCTACACCCTTTAAAGTTATTTTTATTTTTTCGTTTATATCCATTAATTTTAATTCCTTTCTGTTTTTCGAGTTATATTTTAATATTTTACTTTCTATTTGTCAAACAATTATATCTCTTTTTAATATATTATTTTTTATTGTGGCTGTTCCTATAAATTCTTTTTCTTCATTATAAATCCTATATATTCCATCTTTTAAATCACTTTTTATATTAACTCCATTTAACAGCAATCTTATTTTTTTATTATTTAAGTTAATTGCTGGTTTATCTTTTAAAAATTCTTCTATATGTATTACGGCTTTTTCTTTTTTACTTTCTAATTCTTTTAATGTTATAGCATTTTTTATATTAAATTCTCCAACTTCTATTCTTTTTAGTTCTTTCATATAGCCTACTGTTTCAAGCTTCTCTGCAATATTTTCACATAAAGTTCTAATATATGTTCCTTTTGAACAATGAACTCTAAATGTAATTTCATTATTATTTATATTTAGTAATTCTATACTGTAAATTTCTATCTCTCGTGACTTAATTTCTATTGTTTGTCCTTTTCGTGCATATTCGTATAATTTTTTGCCTTTTACTTTTATTGCTGAATACATTGGTGGCACTTGCTTGCTTTTCCCTATAAACTCCTGTAAGATTTTTGCTATATTTTCCTTAGATATATTTTCTTTTCTTACTTCTTTTTCTTCTATTATTTCACCTTCTATATCTGCTGTATCTGTTTTTTCTCCTAGTTTTAAGGTCGCTTCATAGATTTTGTTATGATTTATTAAATATTTAGAAAGTTTTGTTCCTTTTCCTAGTAGTATAGGCAATACGCCAGTTGCATTTGGGTCTAATGTCCCTGTATGTCCAACCTTTTTTTCGTTTAATATTTTTTTTACTTTTGCGACAACATCGTGTGATGTATATTCTTTTTCTTTATTAATTATTATAATTCCATCCATTTTATTTCCTTATTCTATTAAATCGTACATATTTTTAAATTCATAACCTTTTTCACGTAAATATGATATTAGATTTGGTAACATTTCGTAGGTTAGTATTTTATCTCCTGCATCATGCATTAAAATTACTACACTGTTTTTTTCTCCTATTGTGCTTATTGCATTTTGTAACATTTCTTCACTTGTTTTTGCTCCTGCTGCATCTGAAGTAAGTGCATTCCAGTCTAAATGTGCTACTCCACTTTGTTCTAAAATACCTGCTGCATCTCGTTTTAGCTGAGCATGCTTTCCTCCTGGCATTCCTCCTGGAAACCTAAATAAATATGAATTATATTCCTGATTTCCTAATGCATTTTTTATGGCTCCTTCTGTTGCATTAAATTCATCTACAACACTTTGAGGAGTTTGATATATACTTGTATAATTATGGCTATAACCGTGGTTTGCTATGTAATGTCCTTCATCATATTCTCTTTTTACAATATCTGGATTTAATTCTACTCTACTTCCAAGCAAAAAGAATGTTGCTTTTATTTTTTCTTGTTTTAATAAGTCTAAAACAAGTGGTGTAACTGTTCTTGAAGGTCCATCATCAAAGGTTAAAAATACTCTTTTTGTGTCTGAATGATATATATTGATAATTTGTTCTCTTATATCTTGTGTTTGCTTTTTTGGTTCTTCAAATTCTACTACATGAGCATATGCTTTTTCTTTTTGCATTATTTTAGATTCTATTATATTTTCTGTATTATTTAATTTATCTTTTTTTGTTTTTTTGTATGCTATAACACCAAGAATGCATATTGTAACAATTAATATTATAATTATTACAGTTATTATTATTTTTTTAATATTCAACTTCCTTGGTGTTATTTCTACTAGATCTAACATCATCTTTTTTCACCTAATTTTTTTGTTTTTGTTATGGCGGTCAATGACCGCCGATACAACGTTTGACGTTTATTTTGTGTAACCTGGTTTTTCTAACATTTCAAACATGTTTGTTTTATATTTTTCTACTCCTGGTTGATTAAATGGATTTACTCCTAGCAAACTTCCTGAAACTGCACATGCTAGTTCAAAGAAATATATTAAATGTCCTATTGTTTCTTCATTTAATTTTTCTATATTTATTAGAATATTTGGTACATCATCATCTACATGTGCTTTTATGGTTGCTTCCATTGCTGTTTTATTTACATAGTCTATTGTTTTTCCTTTTAAATAGTTTAGTCCATCTAAGTTGTCTTCATCTGCTTTTATTCGTATGTCTGTTTTACATTTTTCTATATTTAATACTGTTTCAAATAAATTACGTCTTCCTTGTTGTATGTATTGTCCAATTGAGTGTAAATCTGTTGTAAATTCTGCTCCTGTTGGGAATATTCCTTTATTTTCTTTTCCTTCGCTTTCTGCAAATAGTTGCTTCCACCATTCTATAAAATAATGTAATTTTGGTTCATAATCTACTAATATTTCTATATTTTTTTCTTTTTCATATAAGATATTTCTTGCAACTGCATATTGATAACATTCATTATATTTTAGGTTACTATCTGCATATTTTTCTTGTGCCTCTAATGCTCCTGCCATTAATTTATCTATATTAATTCCTGCTGTTGCTATTGGAAGAAGTCCTACTGCTGTAAGTACTGAATATCTTCCTCCTATATTATCTGGTACTACAAATTTCTCGTATCCTTCTTCATCTGCAAGTTGTTTTAATGCTCCTTTTTGTTTATCTGTTGTAACATATATTCTGCTTCTTGCTTCTGCTATTCCATATCTGTTTTCTAAGCATTCTCTAAATATTCTAAATGCTATTGCTGGTTCTGTTGTTGTTCCAGATTTTGATATTACATTAATTGAAAAGTCTCTGTCTTCTATAAATTCTATAACATCGTTTATATAATCTGGGTTCATATTGTTTCCTACAAATATTATTTTAGGAAACTTTGCATCATCATCTGAAATTGAATTTGTAAATGAGTTTGTTAGAGCTTCTATAACAGCTCTTGCTCCTAAATATGAGCCACCTATTCCTATTACTACTAATACATCTGAATCATTTTTGATTTTATTTGCTGCTTTTTTTATTCTAGCAAATTCTTCCTTATCATAATTTGTTGGCAATGATAACCATCCCAAAAATTCTGTTTCTATTTTTTCTTTTATACGAAATCCTTCATGTATTCTTATAATATCTTTTTCGTATTTTTGCATTTCAGATTGTTCTACTCCTGCATATTTAAAATCTACTTTTATATCAGCCATAGCAACCTACTCCCTTTTATATTTTTTCTACTATCATTTCTTCTTTTGTATCTTTTACACTATATCCTTTGCTTTGAATTAAGTCTCTTAATTCATCTGATTTAGCCCAATTTTTATTTTTCCTTGCTTCTTTTCTTTCATATATTAGCTTTTCTATTTCTTCTGGTAATTTTTCTTTTTCTTCGCTTTTATTTATATCTAAACTAAGTACTGTATCAAATTTTTCAAGTAGTTTTGCAAAGTCTTTTGACTTTTTACTTTCTTTAGCAACTTCCCATACTACACTCATAGCAGCTGGCATATTTAAGTCATCATTTATTGCTGAATGGAATTTTTCTTCATATTCCGCAATATTTTTTTCTTCTATTGTTTCTTCTCCTTTTAGATGCTTTTGATACGCTTCTTTTAATCTTTCTAATGCTATTTTGGCAGAGTCCATAGCTTCCCATGTGAAGTTTAGTTTTTTTCTATATACCGTTGTATAACAGAACATTTTATATACAAGTGGATTATAACCTTTATCTATTAAATCTTGTAATAGATATACATTTCCTAAACTTTTTGACATTTTTCCGCCATTCATAAGTAAATATTCTCCGTGCATCCAATAATTTGCAGGTATTTTACCTGAATAACCTTTGCTTTGTGCTATTTCGTTTTCGTGGTGGGTTGGAATTAAATCTATTCCTCCTGTATGTATGTCAAAAACTTCTCCTAAGTATTTTTGACTCATTGCTGAACATTCTATATGCCATCCTGGATAACTTAATCCCCATGGGCTTTCCCATTTCATTAAATGATTTTCTGGTGCTTTTATCCATAATGCGAAATCATACGGATTTTTCTTTTCTTTATCTACTTCAACTCTTGCACCATGTTTTTGTTCTCTTAAATTTATTCCAGATAAAATTCCGTAATCATCTAATTTTGATACATCGAAGTAAATTGCTGTTGAAGTTTCATATGCATAACCATTTTCCATTAATTTTTTTACATAATTTAACATATCTTCTATATGTTCCGTTGCTTTACATACTATTTCTGGTCTTTGAATATTTAGTCTATCTAAATCATTAAAAAATCTCTTTGTATAATATTCCGCAATTTCTAATGGTGTTTTTCCTTCTTCTTTTGCGGATTTTATCATTTTATCTTCGCCTTCATCTGCATCTGAAACTAAATGTCCTACATCTGTTATGTTCATTACATGTTTTAATTTGTATCCATTATATTCTAGTGTTCTTCTTAAGGTGTCTTGAAATATATTTGTTCTCATATTTCCTATTGTTGCATCTTTGTATACTGTTGGACCACAAGAATATATTTTTACTTCTTCTTTATCCAATGGTCTAAATAAATCTTTTTTCTTTGTTAGTGTATTATAAAAGTATAAATCCATACTGCCTCCTTATATTATAATTTAAGGCGGATTTTTTCCGCCTTTTATTTTATTAATTTTCTGTACCATCAACAGTTGTATTTCCTTTGTCTGTATTATTTGTTGTATTCCCTCCTGTTGTATTATCTTTTTTATTTACTGTTATTATAATTTTTGAACCTTCATCAACAGTTGTTCCAGATTTTATACTTTGTTTTAAAACAACTCCATCTTCTTTGCTTGAATCTGAATCATATTTTATTTCTACTTTTAACTTTAGTCCTTCTAATTTAGATTTCGCACTTGCTGATGTTTCTCCTATAACATTCGGAACTTCCACTCCTTTATTTTGTGGTGTTTCTACTGTTGTGTTTGTTTCTGGTGTTACTGGTGATGTGTGTACATTACATGTGTCTTTAGGTGCAGATGCTGAACCAGATAAATTTGAATTCCATAGTTTTCCATTATATTTTGATTCTTTTTCTGGTATTCCTCCAAATCTTCTTTGTTCTTTTTCTGGGCAAAACTCTGTTGCTATCATATTTGTTTCTTTACATATTTCTATTGCTGTTCCTGCTGTACATGTATCTGTTGGAACTGTTCCTTTTATAAATATGTCTGTTACTGTATTTGAACATCCTGCTGAAGGTAGTAATCCTGTATCTTTGCAAATTGTTGCCGTAACTATTCCTGTTGGTTCTTTAAAGGATTTACTTTCTAGTCCTTTATGAATTTCTTTAAATATTGCTGCACTTATTTTTCCGGCTGGGTTTCCTGAATAATGAACTGTTTCTTGATCATCATATCCATACCAAGTTGCTGCTGTATAATATGGTGTAAATTCACAAAGCCATCTATCATAATCATCGTTTGTTGTACCTGTTTTAGCACATACATCCATTCCAGAAATCGCACAATATGTCGCTGTTCCTTTACTTCCTGTAACCGGTTGATTTAATATACTTTTTGTTACATATGCTGCTTGTTCTGAAAATACTCTTTCTTTCTTTTGATCTTGTTCTTTGTCTATTACAACATTTCCACCTTTATCTTCTATTTTTGTATAAAAAATTGGTTCTACATATTCTCCGCCATTTGCTATTGTTGCATATGCTGCTGCCATTTCTAATGGACTAATACCTTTTGTTAATCCTCCCAAGGCCATTGATAAGTTTTCATCATTTGCCGATTTATTGTCTTTGCTTGTAACCATAGATGAAATTCCCATTTTCTTCAAATACTCTATAGATTTTTGAGGTGTTAATTCAGCCATTATTTTTAAAGGAATAATATTTTGTGATATTTCTATTGCATCTCTAACCGTTGATAGCCCTTTGTAACCACTATAATAGTTTTTAGGTTTATAATTTCCAAAGCTTGTTTCACAGTCATCATATACTGTTGCAGCTGTTATTATTTTTTCTTCAACTGCAGGTGCAATAACTGCAAGTGGTTTCATTGAAGATCCTGTTTGTCTTTTTGATTGAGTAGCCCTATTTAATCCATATGTAAAAGCATCATCTCCTAATCCTCCTACTGTTCCTACTACTTTTCCTGTTGTATGGTCAATTATTACCATTGCTGCTTGAGAGTGTTTGTATTCTCCTGTATCTTCATCTTTGTTTTTCTTAGATTTTACAATATATTTATCTTTTTTAAATTCATCTTCCATAACACTTTGAACTGCTGAGTCTTGTGTTGTATAAATTTTATATCCTTTCGTATATAATTGAATTTCGGCCATTTCAGCACTCCATCCATTTTTTTCCATTAAGTCTTGTTTTGCTTGTTGAAGGGCTGCTATTGTATGATAAGAATGACCTGAATTTGAATTTATATTTCCTTTTTTGAAAGCTAATCCATTTTCTACTTCTTTCATAGCATTGTTATATTCTTCATCGCTATCTATGTAACCTAATTCATGCATTTTAGTTAAAACTGTTTGTGTTCTTTTTATTATTTTATCTTTTTGGTCTTGATTGTCGCTAAATGGTTTGTATAAACTTGGCGAATTGTTTATTCCTGCTAAATATGCACATTCAGCTAAACTTAATTCATTTGCTGATTTACTAAAATATAATTGTGATGCGGTTTCGACACCATAAGCTTGACCTCCAAGGCCAATTAAATTCAAGTACAACTCTAATATTTGTTCTTTTGTAAGCATTTGTTCTACTTGGTATGCTTTAGACATTTCTTTTACTTTTCTTAATATTCCTGCAATTCCAGACCTATCTTTATCTTGAGTTAAGTTTTTCACTAATTGTTGTGTTATTGTACTTCCACCAAAAGATGAATTTCCACCTTTAAATACATAATTAACAGTTGCTGCAGCTGTTCTTTTTAAATCCACCCCATGATGTTCATAAAATCTTTCATCTTCTATTGCAACAAAGGCCTTTGGTAAATATTTGTTCATCTCATCTATTGTAATAACCTTTCTTTTTTCATCTTTTGAAAGTTCCGCTATTAAATTTCCATCTTTATCATATGCGGTTGCATTTACACTATTTAAAGTTAAATCTTCTTTGCTTATTTTAAAGTCATCTCCAAATAAACCAAAAAATGCTCCAGCAATTACACCTATTGCAATAATAATTAATGCTATTAGTGCTATTACGCAAATTTTCATTACTTTCTTGAACTTTGGATGTTTGCTAACTTTTTTTCCTTTCTTATTTTTTACATTCTTGTTTTGTGTTTTTTCATCAGTAGAGTGTATACTACTATGTGATGTTCTATTACTTCTTCTATTATTGTATTCAGACATTATTAAGTCCTCCTTATTTATCTTATTTTTTATACAGGGATATTATATTACAAATAATAAAAAAGATAAAGACTTTTTATTAAATTTTAATATTAATATGAAAAGAGAGCATATTTATTATTTTCTCTACAAAAATAATAGATATGCCCTCTTTTTTAGACTTTTATTTAGATGCTTGAATTTGTAATGTTTTTTCTAAGTAGTTTATTCTGTCTTCATGATTAAAAATTGCAGCTGAATTAATATTGTTTGACTTTTCTAAAACGTTTAATCTTTGATTTTGAATATCTTCTGTTTCGCTCTTGCTATTTAAACATTCAACAGCTAACGCAAAATCTCTTCCGTATTTTTCTTCAAAATAAGTCATTTGATCTGAAATTCTTTGGTCAATTCTTCTATAGAATTTTTCTTCTTGTTCTTTGAATCTTTGTTCAATTCTTTCATCCTGCTCTTTGAATCTTTTATCAATTCTTTCATCTTGTTCTTTGAATCTTTTATCAATTCTTTCGTCTTGCTCTTTGAATCTCTGTTCAAACTTCTCATCTTGCTCTTTGAATCTCTGATTCATTTCGTCTCGTAAGCCTCCAACTTCTGTTTTTACTATTACAGCAATTTGATTTAGATCTTCTTTTGTCATATTTTCACCTCCTTTTGAATATTTGTGAAATTTTATCATATGTTTTTTGTTATTTCAATGCTTTTTTAACAAAATTATTTATAGAATTTCTTATATAAATAAATCAAAAGCGACATAAGTCGCTTTTTTATATTATAGAAAATTTCTTTTTTATTTGTAGAGACAGACGCCTCTGTCTGCCCAGTATCAAAGCTACTTTTTATCTACAAATATTTTTTTAAGAATTTTCCTGTATAACTTTGCTCGTTTTTACAGATTTGCTCTGGTGAACCAACAGCTACAATTTGTCCTCCACCATTTCCTCCTTCTGGGCCTAAATCTATTATATAATCCGCTGTTTTTATTAAATCTAAATTGTGTTCAATAACAATTATGCTATTTCCTGTGTCTACAAGTCTTTGTAAAATATCTACTAACTTATGAACGTCTGCTATATGTAAACCTGTTGTTGGTTCATCTAAAATATATAAAGTTTTTCCAGTTGCTCTTTTAGATAATTCTGTTGCAAGTTTTACACGTTGTGCTTCTCCTCCAGAAAGAGTTGTTGATGGTTGTCCAAGTTTTATATATCCTAGACCTACATCATATAA
>CAKPGS010000032.1 GCA_934155165.1 uncultured Clostridia bacterium
GCATATAAAAGTGTTTTATTCACAGAAGGGCAAGCTTCTGCTTCAGAAATTGCTAAAAAAGACTTTAACTTTCCGAAAGAAACGAAAGATGACTATGAAATAAAGGCACAATTTAGAAAAAATGTAGCAAATGAAAGTTATGATTTTGAAAAAGTATATACTGAACTTAAAAAATTATTTGTATTAAGAAAACATTATTTACAAATTCCAATAAAGGAAATGAAAGACAAGATAGTAGCTATAAAAGATTATAAATTATATGACCAAATGACTGTAGAAGAAGTTGAAAATGCTGTTAATCAAGTAATAGTTACAGGTAAATTTAAACAATCTATCTTAAATGAAGATGTTACATCTTTCTTAGTAACAGGGGATAATAATCTAACAAATGGATTAGAACTTCCATTTAGAATATTGTCTAGTGTATTTAAAGGAATAAGAAAAGGCGAAACCATGGCATATGCAATGCCATCTAACGCAGGTAAAAGTAGATTTACAGTCAATTTAGCAGCACATATTGCATTTGTAAAAAAGCAAAAAGTACTAATTATTTCAAATGAAATGTCAGAAGAAAAAATGAAATTGTGTTTAATTACAACTATAATAAATAACCCAGAAATACAAAAATTACATGGTCAAAAATTACACGTAACAGAAGGGCAACTATTAGAGTTAAAATTTAGAGCAGATAGTAAATCTAAAGTAAAAACAGATAAAGATGGTTTTATTATTAGAGATGAAGATGAAACACAAAGAGAATATATAAAGAAATTGCAAGAAAATTCTGAAGAATTTAATATGGTAACAAAAGCAACAGATTGGCTAAATAAAGAAATAAAAAATTCAATTTATTTTGTAAATATAACAGACCATACAAACGAGGAGTTACAAAAAGTAATAATGAACTATTATTACAAAGAAGAAATAGAATATGTATTTTACGATACGATGAAAACAGATACAGCAAATATAGGAAAAGGAGAAGAATTAAAAAGAACAGCAACAATATTATCTAATTTAGCTCAAAACTTTGGAATGTTTATAGGAGCAACAATGCAACTTTCAGAAACGGATACGTTGCCAATAAACTTGGATATAAATGATTTAGCAGTTAGTAGAACTGTAAAAGAAGTTTTAGATACACTATGTTTGGTAAAACAAATACACAATGAAAATTTAGGAGATTATGAATATTCTTTAGAAGAAGTAGACACTAAATTTTTTGATTTAAAAAGAGAAAAAGACCCAGATGTAAGATATTATGCATGCGTAGTAGATAAAAACAGAGCAGGTGCAAAACCAAAAGTATTATTTAAATTAAATTTAGCATACAATAGATGGGAAGAACTAGGATATTTACGTTTGAAACAAATAAAGAAAAATAAATAAAGGAAGATGAAAAAATGCTTTTTAGTATATTTATTTTAGTAATTTTAATAGGAATTAATGCTTTTTTTGCAAGTAGCGAAATTGCATTTATTTCACTAAATGATGCAAAAATAGAAAAACAAGCAAAAGATGGAGATAAAAAAGCAAAATTTATACAAAATATGCTTAAAGATCCAAGCAAGTTTCTAGCTACAATACAAATAGGAGTAACACTTGCAGGATTCTTATCAAGTGCCTTTGCTGCAGATACATTTGCAGAGGTACTTTCTCCAAAGTTATACAATTTAATGCCTTTTATACAAGAACAAACCTGGAGAGCAATATCAATAATATTAATAACATTAATATTATCTTATTTTACATTAGTTTTTGGAGAGCTAGTTCCAAAGCGACTAGCAATGAAATATACAGAAAAAATAGCATTTTCATCTGTAGGAATTATAAAAGCAATATCTGTAATTGCATCGCCATTTGTAAAATTACTTACACTTTCAACAAATGCAGTATCAAAAATATTTAAAATAACAGAAAATGAAGAAGAAGTGGTAACAGAAGAAGAAATAAGAATGATGATAGATGTAGGAGAAGAAAAAGGTGTAATAGGAGTTGCAGCAAAGGAAATGCTAAACAATGTATTTGAGTTTAATGACAAAATAGTATCTGAAATAATGGTTCCCAGAACAGAAGTATTTGCTTTAGATAAAGAACTAACAATAAAAGAAGTAATAGATATTTTATCAGAAGATACAAGGTACAGTAGAGTTCCTGTGTATGAAGAAACAATAGACAACATAGTTGGAATTGTATATATAAAAGACATTTTACTTTCAAAAAAAGATGAAAATAGAAAAATAAAAGAATTAATGAAAAAAGCATATTATGTACCAGAAACAATAACAGTAGACAAACTATTTGAGGAAATGCGAAAAAACAAAAAACAAATATCAATAGTAATAGAAGAACATGGAGGAACCTCTGGAATAGTAACAATGGAGGACATACTAGAAGAAATAGTAGGAGAAATATATGATGAATACGACACATCAGAAAACAAAGTAGTAGAATTAGATTCAAATACCTATTTAATAGACGGAAGCCTTGCTATATATGACTTAGAAAAGATATTCAATGTAGAAATACCAGAAGGAGACTACGACACAATATCAGGCTATTTAATAGATTTGCTAGGCAGAATTCCAAAAACAAAAGAAAACATAATAATAGAAACAGAGCAATTAGACTTTAAAGTAGAAAAAGTAAAAAACAAAAAAATAGTACAAGTAAAAGTATGTAAAAAGTGATTTTTGGGACGGGGTCAAAAATCACTAATATAAATTAGCAAATAATATGATATAAAAATGTGAAAAACAATAAAGACTATAGGCGGATATATGAAAAAATAAGATATATAAAAACTATTGAACTAAAAAACAGGAGATGAGATGTAAAAAATGATATGGATATTAAAGTTTATAAAAGAATATAATCTAAAATATTGGATATCTAATTTTATGATAATAATGGGCTCAGCAATTTCAAAAGTCTTTCCAATTATTCTACTAGGAAAAATAATAGATGAAGGGATATATAAAAACAACTTTTCTTGTATTCCATACATTTTTGCTATATCTGTTGGCACGTATTTGGCAGGAAGACTACTGGCTTATTTTGGAATATTAATAATAGATAATATTAGATATAAGTTGGCCCATAAATTAAAAGTTTCCTGCTACAAAAAGTTGAATGAATTAGATCAAGAGTTTTATCAGGAAAACTCACTGGGTGAGTTAAATACACGTTTAACAACTGATATTAATATTATTCATCGTAGTATGTGTTTTGTAGTAAAACAGTCTATGAGTATGCTAGTATCTTGTATATTGGCTATAATATATTGTTTATATATAAATCCAATATTAACGTTAATTATTCTAATACCAACACCAATAATAGCAATTATTTCTAATAAGTATATTAAAAATTCTAAAAATTTATATGCGGGACAAAGAGAGAGTCTATCAGATTTAAATAGTTATATACAAGAAAATGTAGAGGGAAATAGATTAGTCAAGACATTTGGAACAGAGCAAAAAGAGATAGAGGAGTTTCAACTAAAAAATAGAAAAGTAAAAGAGAAAAATATAAATATAAAAAATGACAATATTAGTTATAATAATAAGGTAACATTTCTTTCATACTGCATGGAACTTTTATTAGTTACATTTGGTGGAATATTTGTAATGAAAGGTTATATAACAATAGGAAATTTTATTATTATTAATTCTCTTATAAGTACTATAAAGAACCCTTTTATAGATTTGAGTGGATTGGTTAATGAGTGGCAACAATTTAAAATATCTGTATGTAAAGTAAGAAATTTGTTGGAAAAGAAAACTAAAATTAAAGATGAGGGAAGATTAGAATTAAATAACTGGAATAATATTACGTTTAACAATGTTTTCTTGGAATATCATAAAAAACAAATTATAAAGGATATTAATTTGAGTTTTAAACCTAATAAGACATATGCTTTTATTGGAAAGATTGGAAGTGGAAAGTCTACAATAGGGAGATTATTATTAAGGTTAAGTGAGGCTTCAAATGGTGAAATTATGTTTAATAATATACCTATAAAAAATTACACTTTAGAATCAGTGAGAAAAAATATTGGTTATGTATCTCAAACTCCATTTTTATTTTCAGATACTATTGCTAACAATGTTTCTTTTGGAAATGAAGATTTAATAAAAGAAGAAATTATGTATTATTTAAAATTAGCAAAGGCAGATTATGTATTTGATTTAACAAATGGTATTGATACAATTATTGGAGAAAATGGGGTAAGTTTATCTGGTGGAGAAAAACAAAGGCTTTCATTAGCAAGAGCTCTTGCAAAGAAACCTAGTATATTAATTTTAGATGATATAACATCTGCATTGGATTTTGAAACAGAATTAGAAGTAACTAACAACATTAATAATTTAGATTACCAATGTACAAAAATTATTATTGCTCAAAAGATTATATCTGTAAGAAATGCAGATACCATATATGTTATGGATAATGGAAAGATTATAGAATATGGTTCGCATGAAGAACTAATACAAAGAGACGGAGCTTATAAAGAAATTTATAATATTCAAACAAATAATATGGAGGAATGTATATGGGAGTAAATAGATATGATCAAGATGAAAAGGATACTGTATTCAAATTATCTAATTACAAAAGAGGATTAATATACGTAAAAAAATATAAAACCGAATTATTTATTGTATTTATATTAAACTGTATATCTGTAATTGCTACTTTATTTATTACTAAAATATTACAGTATGTAATTGATGAGGTTATTCCTAATAATAATTATGAAAAGCTAGTTACTATAGTAGCAGGTGCTTTTTTATTAGTATTAATATCAATTATTTTAACAAGAATTTATTCAAAAAAATTAGTACAAGTAAATCAAAATATTGTAGAAGATATAAAAAATGATTTATTTTCTCATATTCAATATTTACCATTTAAATATTATGATTCAAGACCAAATGGAAAGATATTAGTTAGATTAACAGAATATGCAGAAGATGTATCTACTTTAATTACGGATAAATTAGTAACAACACTTCTAAATTTATTTAATATGTTAATAATTTTAATGTTTATGTTTTTTACAAATATAAAATTAACGTTAATAACAATAGTAGGAATTATAGCTCTTAGCTTAATATTTGCATTAACTGCTAAAATAAAACGAAAATATAAATTATTAATTAATAACAAAAATTCAAATCTTAATGCTTATTTAGTAGAAAGTTTAAAAGGGATTCAAACAACACAGAGCTTTAATAGACAAGAAAAGAATCAAGAAATATTTAATAGCTTAAGTCAAAATTGGAGAGATGCAAACTGCGGTTTTATAAAGTTTGGAAATATAGGATGGTGCAGTGTTCAAATAATGTCTCATATTGTATCTGCAACAATTTATCTTGTAGGAGCTATGTTTTTATATCCAAGTGTGTCAGTAGGAGTTATTGTTGCTATGGGAGATTACTCTTCTAACTTTTGGCAACCAATAAAAAATTTATTTCAAACATTAGATGAATTTATTAATTCTATGACTTACTTAGAAAGAATACTTGAGACAATAGATGAGCCAATAGAAATTACAGATATTGGAGATGTAATTGATACTAATTTAGAAGGATTAATAGAATTTAAAAATGTAACGTTTTCTTACATACAAAATAAAAAGGTTCTAGATAATATATCGTTTAAGATAGATCCAAATGAAAAAATAGCTATTGTTGGTGAAACTGGAAGTGGAAAAACAACTATTACCAATTTAATTAGCAGATTCTATGATATTGACATAGGTAATATATTAATAGATGGAATAGATATCAAAAAAATAAAATTAAGTAGTTTAAGGAAACAAGTTGCTGTTATGCAACAAGAAAATTATTTATTCAGTACAAGCATTATGAAAAATATAAAATATGGTACAAATAACATAACTGATGAAGAAGTGATAGATATATGCAAAAAAATAAATGTCCACAATTGGATAATGAATTTAGAAAATGGATATAATACAAAATTAGTTGGTAATGGAAAGAGTTTATCGGATGGAGAAAAACAGGTATTATGCTATGTTAGAACAATTATAAATAACCCTAAAATATTAATTTTTGATGAAGCAACAAGTAAAATTGATGTAAAGACTGAAAAAATGTTGCAGAACTTAACAAAAGAATTAATCAAAAATAAAACAGTAATTACAATTGCACATAGACTAGATTCAATAATTAATAGCGATAAAATATTTTTCATCAAAGAAAAAAGGGTATCGGAAGTAGGAACTCATAAAGAATTAATGAATTTAAAAGGAGATTATTACAAATTATATAAAAGTCAGGAAATGATTTTTGAGTGATTTTTGGGACGGGGTCAAAAATCACTTTTTCTTTATAGAAATTTATGATATATTAGGTAAAAAATATGAAAAAGGAAAGAAAGCATGAAAAATAGTTTTTTAAATAGAACATTAAAAGGTACAAAATTTTACATAGTTTTAACACTAATACTAAGTGCAATGTATTCAAGATTATTAGTATACATACCTATGTTTATACAATATGCACTTGATGGTGTAATAATGGAAAATGAAAGTGTAATTCCAAGGCTAATAAGGAACTTATTTTATTCAAATTATAAAATATCAAAAATAATAGTTCTTGTTTTAGTATTGATAATACTAAATATATTAGTTTTTATTGTAAATTATTTAAAGAGCAAGATTAATGTAAAATTTAATTTAATAATAAATAGAAATGTTAAGAAATTAGTTTTAGAGCATATACCAAAAATAAATTATATGCAATTTAGCAATATAGATAAGTCAAATGTAATTCAAAGAGTTAATAATGATGCTACTATATATTCTGAATTTTTTAATTCTCAAATAAATTTATTTTTTGATACAATTTTTATTATTATATTTGCAGTAGTACAAACTTTGCAATTAAATGTTACTGTAGGATTGTTTATAGCTATAATTTGTGGACTTGTAGTTGCATTATCTATATGGTATTTCAAAGCATCAAGGCCATTAGTAGAAGATATTGTAGAAAGTAATAGAGAAGTGATAAACAAAACTACAATAGAAATAGAAGAATCTAAAATGTTAAAAATATTTAACAGAAGAGATAAAGAAATAGAAGACTTCTCAAAAATGAATAGTGAATATAAGAAAAAAGAAATAAAACTTGCAAAAATGAAAGTATTATATGGAATTGGAACACATACCTTAAGAAACTTTAAAGAACCATTTATATTATTATGGGGTGGAATATTAGTTGTACAAGGAAAAATGACACTTGCTACTATATCAATTTTACTAACATATTCAACAAAAATATTAGAATATGTATATAAATCAGTAGATAAACTAAAGGCAATAAATGAATTTATTGTAGCATATAAAAAGTTATCCAATTTAATGGATTTGAATGAAGATATAGAAGAAAATCCTTATGTAGAATTAGATGGAGATATTGTTTTTGAAAATGTAAGTATAAAACTAAATGAAAATACTATATTAAAAAATTTGAATTTCACAATTAATAAAAATGAGAATGTAGCAATTATAGGAGATAATGGTTCAGGAAAAACAGTTATTTCAAAAACTTTAATAGGATTCTATGATTATACAGGAAATATATATATTGGAAAATACAATATAAAAAATGCAAGTAAAAAGAGCTTAAGGGATTATATAGGAGTAGTTCTTCAAGATACATATTTATTTACAGATACAATAAAAGACAATATAAATATTGCTAATCCTCTTATTAAAAATGAAGAAATAATAGAGGCCTGTAAATTAGCAGATATATATGAAGATATAAAAGGTTTCGATAAAAACATAGATTATATGATAGGAAAAGGCGGAAATAACATATCTGGTGGGCAAAAACAAAGAATTGCAATAGCAAGAACACTAATAAAACGAAATAATTTTATAGTTTTTGATGATTCATTATCAAAACTTGATACAAGAACTAAACTGAATATATTAAATAATATTATAAAAATGAAAATAGGAACAATAATAATTTCACACGATTTAGAAGTAGTAAAGAAATGTGATAAAGTATTGTTCATAAACAATAAAACTATTGAAGTTGGTAAACATGAAAATTTAATGAATTCTAATAAATTGTATAAAGAAATTATAGAAATTAGTAAAAATAAAATAATAGAAGATGAGGAATTTTAAGTAATGTTAAAAGAGATTATAAATAATTACAAAAAACAAGCAATTAAAGTAGCACTTCGGTTGGTTTATAACAAGTATAATGGTAGTAGTTTTTATAGCTTTTACAATTATTATGGTAGAATATGCAATACCAAGTAAAGATATTAAATTGATAATAATATTGGGGATAAGTTATTTTGGAGTTAATATTTTGCGTTCTATTGTTACATTTTTTGAAGATTTTAATGATGAGGGATTTAAAAAAGAATTAGAAGCAGATTATAGAGAAAAGATATATTTAAAGTTACAAAAAACAACACAAAGTGAGATAGATAAAATAAGAGTTGGTGAAATACTAGAAAATATAATAAATGATACAAAAGAATTTGCAAAATGGTATAATGCAGGAATTTGTGTATCTTATTTTGGAGGAATTGTAAGATTAGTTGGAACATTGCTTGTATTAATGTATCTAAACATACCAATAGTTACAATAACATTTTTAATATATATATTTGGATTTTGGGTAACACATATATTTAATAAAAAATCAATTCAATACACAAAGTTAAAAAGAGAAGCAAATGCAAAAATATTAAACTGGTCAAATGAACAAGTACAAGGCTATTCTACAATAAAGTCATTAGAAATTGAACACGAAAGAATGATACAATTACAAGGGTTGATTTCACAATATGAAAAATCTGTAAATAAGTTAGAGAAAAATATTAGAATATATACTGGCTTGTACGATTTTATAGTTTCATTTGTTGGAGTATTAAATATATTAATTGGCTCAATAGGAGTTGAACAAGGAATAATAACATATGGAGCAATAATTATTCTTGCAAGATATATATCTTCACCAGAAACATATGCAAAATGGGTAATAGAAGGATTTCAAATAAGAAATATTGGAAAAATATCATATCAAAGAATAAATAATATATTACAAAAAGAGGAGGAAGAAATAAATACAGGAATAGAATTAAGAGAAGTAAATAATATTCAATTTGAAAATATTAAATTTTCATATGATAATGAAAAAAATGTTTTAAGCGATATATCTTTTAATGTAAACAAAAATGAAAATGTTGCTTTAATTGGGAGAACAGGTAGTGGAAAAACCAGTTTAGTAAATCTAATTTGTAGATTTTATGATTTAAAAGAAGGAGCAATCAAGATTAATGGCAAAGACTATAAAGAATATAGTATAAAAAGCTTAAGAGATAAAATAGGATACATTATGCAAAAAGTAGTAATATTTGATGGAACTATTTTAGAAAACATAAATTATGCTAATAAAGATATTTCAAAAGAAGAAATAATTGAAATATGCAAGAAATTAAACTTACATAACAAAATAATGTCCTTAAAAGATGGATATGAAACAAAAATTTCAAGTGATACAGATATTTTTTCAGCAGGAGAAAAACAACTTCTAAATTTTACAAGAGTAATGGTCGAAAATCCAGAAATTATAATACTAGATGAAGCAACATCATCGCTTTCATACAAATCTGAAATGATGGTAAGAAAAGCAATAGAGGAGATAACAAAAGGAAAAATAAGCTTTATTATAGCACATAGACTATCAACCATAAAAAAATGCGACAAAATATTACTTATGAAAGATGGTAAAATAATAGAAGAAGGAAATCATAATGAATTGATGAATAAACATGGAGAATATTATCAATTAATTAATATTTAAGTTAAAGAACAATGATTTTTGACCCAGTCCCCAAAAGAACCAAAATAATTAAAAACATAAAAGCACTTTTTAGCGAATACAATTAAACAAAAGTATTTGCTTAAGGGGGCGTTTTTTAATGCATAAGATTTCCATAGAAGAACGTGCAGTAAAGCTTGCACATTATATAATAGATTCAAAAGAAACAGTAAGAGGAACGGCAAAGGCTTTTGGAATTTCTAAGAGTACAGTACATAAAGATGTGAGTGAAAGATTACTAAAAATTAACCCTGCTTTAGCTGCGGAAGTAAGAGTTATTTTAGATGAAAACAAAGCAGAAAGACACATTCGTGGTGGAATAGCTACAAAAAATAAATATATAAAAGAGCATAATGCTTCATAAAAATACACAATTCGACAAATCACCTCATATAATAAAGTAGCCTACTATTTATTATATGAGGTGATTTTTATGGAAAAAATAAAAAAAGGAGATATAGTAGCAAGAAAATCGCATGGTAAGGACATATTATTTTTTGTTGAAGATATATTAGAGTCTAATAATAATAATTTTGCAATACTTAGTGGAGTAACTATTAGAATACTGGCAGATGCACCAGTAGTCTGATGACAACGGATAATATGACGAACGACGAGAATTACGAAAGCACTGATAATAGTGAGTTTTTTTCATAATTATAATTATAGCAGGTTTTAATAAAATAATATGTAAAAACTTGTCGAATAAGATAAGAAATAAGTAATCAAATTCTAAAAAATACCATAGAGTTATCTATGGTATTACTTTACTATTTTTATAATATGTTCAAAATCATAAATTTCGTTAATCAATTTATTTTTTAAAAATTCTGGTTTGAAATCAAAATCTTTTAATGAAGAAATTTCTAACCATTCAAAATTATGTATTTTTATTTCTCCTTTATCATTTTCAGTTCTAGAATAATTATGAAAAGGTATTTTTTCAAAGTTATCAGGTTTTACAATATAATAAAAGCCAAGTTCATGTGTTTCAAATCCTTTTTTATCTAAATAAAAATTTTCAACAAAAGCAAGTTCTTTATCTATTGAAACAGGGGTATCAAGTTCTTCTAACATTTCTCTAAGTATAGCAGTTTTTGTATCTTCACCTAATTCAACATGTCCACCAGGTAGACAATAATAAATATTATTTTTCATTTTTATTGTTAATAATTTATTGTTATAAATAACTATTCCATTAACCCTATATTTAAATTTTTTTGTTTCTGTTTTAAATTCTATATCATCCATCTCAAACTCCTTTAATATTTTTTATATTTTATCAAAATAAAAATAAAAAATCAACTTGAAATAAAAAAACATATTAAAGAAACTAGAATTTAAGGAATTTAAATTAAAGATAATAGGAACTAAAATAAAAAAATTAACTCAAAATAGTTATAATTTATATTTTGAATTTGAAAAAACAAAGAATTCAAAGATTTATATATGAAAATCAAAATATCAGAATAGAAAAGTATAATCCAGAAACATTTATACCACATATTACTATTCATATAGATAAAAATTATGAAAGAATTTTACAATTGCAAGAAAATATTATGAAAAATTTTAATCCTTTTTATATTAAAACAATAAAGATAAGTCTTTATGAAATATATCTACCTAGAAAAATCTTATAATAATTGACAAAATTTTACAAAAATGATAATATGTTTTATGTAAATCTACAAAGGTTGAATATTTTTTTAATATTCAATTAGCATTTAAGAAAGGAGGAAAACATGGAAAAATATCTAATTGTTTTAGACTTAGATAATACTCTATTACATTCTGATAAAAGCATTTCAGATAATTCAAAAGCAATTTTAGAAAAATGTCAAAAACTAGGCTGTAAGATAGTTGTTAATACTGCAAGAAGTTATATTAGAACTATTGATTTTGCAAAACAAATAAATGCAGATTATATATGTTCTTTTAATGGGAATTTTGTATGTGATAAATATGATAATATAATTTATTATAATCATATTCCAGAAAATAACTCAAGAGCAGTTATTGAAGAAATAAGTAAGTATACAAAACATATTGTAAATGAAGGATTATATGCTTCTTTTTGCATTGATAAAGAAGATGTTAATTTTGTTGATTCGAAATTTGCATCATTAAACTTTGTGAAAAACTTACAAAGTTGCAAATTGATTTTAAAATGTAAAAATGAAGAATATACATCAATAAAAAGTATTACTGAGAACTATAATTTATCAATAACTTTTATGAGTGAAAAGAATACAGCAAGAATTTTACCTAAAGATACAGACAAGTGGACGGGAATACAGAAAATAAAACAACATTTAAACCAGAAATATAAAGTTATTGCATTTGGAGATGATATTACAGATTTAGAAACTTTATCAAATGCTGATATTGGAGTAAGAATGAAAAACTCAACTTCGGAGCTTATAGAAAAAATAAACTTTTCCACATCTTCAAATAATGATGATGGAGTTGCAAGATTTTTATGTCATTATTTTAATTTAGAACAGAAAAGTATTAACTATGATAATGTAAAAATTTTGGATTGTTCATTAAGAGATGGAGGACATTTAAATGAATTTAAATTTGGATATGACATTATTAAAGGCTTTATTGAAAAATTGGCACTTGCAAGAACGGATATAATAGAAATAGGATTTTTACAAGATTGCAATTTTGATAAAGAT
>CAKPGS010000033.1 GCA_934155165.1 uncultured Clostridia bacterium
AGCTTGGTCTAACAACAACAACACGAGAACCATCTTTCATTTCATTAATTTTATATCCATTTGTATCTGATAATTGTCCTGGGTTGTTGTATTTATATATGTTTTGACATACTCTTTTTAATTCTGATTCTGTATTAAAAGATAAAAATGCTAAACGAATAGATTTACCTTGGAAGAATATCCATATACTGTCGCAGGCACGTGGTACTTTATGTTCTGCTACTTGTACTAAGTAATCTCCATCTGTTTGAGCAACTTGACTCAAAAAGCTTTCTGGTAAACCTGAAACACCTCCAGATACACCATCTATGTTCATATCTCTTATTTCATCTATACTTGAATATCCTTTATAATGTTGATAAATTCTTTGTACTACAACATTTAATTTGTCTGTAAAGGTAAGTACAATTTGTTCTTTTTCAAATATATCTGATATTTCTTCAGCTGTTATTACATATGAAGGTTTTGTTTCTCCTGCTATGTATTTCAAAGATGCTAAATTGTATTTTTTTATTAATTCTGTTAGAGCTTCATATCCAAATTGTTCTTTATATACATAAATTAAAATATCAAATTTGTCTTGTGATGTTAATAATGAAGGTGTATCAAATTGTATTGCTTTTGATACATTTGTTTCATCAACTCCATATTCTTTAGAAAGAATATCAAAAATTAATTCTTTAACATATTTTTTATCATTTACATCTCCATATGTACAACCTTTTAAGGCTTTTTTCAATTCATATTTTTTATTTTTTCTTCTTTTTAATTCTTCTTCTGAAAGCCCTATATCATATAGGTTTATTTTTGTTATTTCATCAAGTCTCTTTTTAACATACTCTGTCATTTTTTCTATTGTGTATGTTTTATCATCAACTTGAATTTGTTTTTCTGGTTCTTCTGCTTGTTTCTTTTTTATGTTGTTATATATAACAAAAACTGTAATTATTAATATTGCTATAATTAAAATTATGTTAATAATCATTTTTTGCTCCTTCCTAAAATTAGATTTTAAGCTCTAATTCTTGTACTTTATATATAATACTTTCAGAAATTTTTCTTGATTCCTTTAGTATATCTAAACTTTTATCTTCGCTTTTTATTTGTTTTAAGTTTAAAAATAAGTTTGCTACTGTTCCTTCTTCACAGGCTTCATTATATAAAGTGTTATAAGATAAATAGTTTATATCTTTTTTTGTTTTTAAGTATCTACTGATATTTTTTGAATTGTATTTTGAAAATTTATCATATCTTCCTATATATGGTATAACATTATTTTTTTGTTGCATATCAGAATTTAAAAAGTTATCTATTGTATTCATTTTTTGATTTAGTCCATACATTATTACATTTGATGTTTCAAGGATTTTTTGAATAATTGGATTATCTATTTCTCTGGCTAAATCTACAATTACCATATCATAATACATAGATGCATTTAATATAACCTCTGGATACACACTTAAAATTGTTTCATAATCGGTTTCTTTACCTGTGTATCCATCTAAAGTCTCTAATCTATTGTTTTTAAATACTATTTTTGAATAATTTGTTATTATATTTGGTGTTAATTTATTACTTAATGCTACTTTTGTTAATCCTTGTATACCAGAGTCTATATTTACTTTTTTTGAATTTTCAAATATTCCTTTTAGTCCTCTATTTCTCTTTTCATCATTCCAAAAAGCTTTGTCTATTTCATTAGTATCATAGGTTGATATTAATAAAATTTTGTAATTATGTTCTATAGCCATTTGCGTTGCAACAGCTATAGCTGTAGATGTTTGTCCTATTTCTTTTTTACATTCACTCCAAAAGGTTACTATAGCCATTTTTATTCTCCTTTTTCAAAATTTCTTAAAGCTTTTATAAAATTATTAATTTCTTTTTCTTCTATAAGTTCTTCTGTAATATACATAAGACTTTCTTTATATTGAGCACTTAAATTTTTAAATTTTATTTTTGATAGTCTTTGATTATCTATAATAGCTGATTCATCTCCCATTTCTAATGGAAAATATATTCTATAATCATTCCATTTTACTTTATATCCTAAAGATAAAAAGTCTAGATAATCATTTTCTTCGCTCAATATTTCTTTAGAAAATAATATTTTTGTTAGTTCCATAGGTTGTGGTATTTTTTGTAAAACTTCTAGTCCTCTTTTTATTGAGTATAGATCAAAGGAAGTTACAAAGTAATTTTTGTAAGCGTTCAACATTTCGAAATCTAAAATTGCTCCTTGTCTATCTATATCTACTAGCAAATAGTCATAGTCTGGTTCTCTTGATGCAAGATAAGATTTTATTTCATCTATTTCTTTAAATCCTATTGCCACATCAATATTTTCGTAGTTAGTAATATATGAAAAAGTAGGATCTATAGATGGCACAATATATTTAGCTCTTTGTTCTATTGTTGTATCAACCACTAAAACTTTTTTTCCTGCTATTGTCAACATTTTTGCTATATATAAAAGCAAATCTGTTTTTTTATATCCTCCAATAAATCCTACTTTTTTCATACTTTCCTCCTAATTACTACTTGTTGTTCCGCCACTTAGAGCTTCTAAATAGTTTTGTCTTAATTCTTTTTGTTTTTGTATTTGTTCTTCAATTCCTTTTTCAACATTATCTGTTGATTCTTCTGAATAGTTGTTTAAATTGCTATTAACATTTCCATTTCTTTGGTCTGTATTGTATCTTGCCCATAATGCTTTCTTAGCTGTTTCTACAATGTTCTCATCACTATTTATTAAATCCATTGTTTCTTTGCTAACCGGATATGTTGTTTTAGATTTTGCTTGATTTCCCGGATCTGTATATTTTGTTGCATATAGTTCTGAACCTTTCATCATATATGCTTCTACTATTGCATTACTCATTGTTAAAATTTCTTCTTCTGACATTTTAACTTCCATTGTATCTGTTGAAGGAACTCCTGCTATATCTGGTATGTTTACTTCTTTTTTAGAAACAACTATGTAATCTGTACCATTTGGCATACGTAAACGTATATCTACAAAATCTCCAGTTTCTAAGGTTGTTGGTAATGTAACCATATTAAATTCTTGTGTTCTTACATCATCTGTATTAACTTCATCACTTTGTGCAACAAGCTCTCTAGTTAATACTGTATTTGCCTTCATATTAACTTTTGCTATTAATGGAACTTCTGTTAATTTAATTATTTCACTGTCTTTCATGTAATTTCCGTTATCATCTTGTGTAATTCTAACTGTTTTACTTCCATCTTTTACATACAAACCTTGAGAGTCTGTATAAATTTCATTTCCTTTTTCATCTTGTAATGAATAACTAGAAAAAGTTGAACTATCGCTTATTGCATTATTTGGTACTGTTGTTTTACTAACTGTTAACATTTTAAGCATGTCTGATGTAACTGCTTGTCCTGAAGATACATCTGTTGTTAAAGTATATACTTGTACCATACTTGCTTTTAATTCTTTTTCTGCCTCTATTTTTTTATATAACATATATCCTAAGCCACCAATTATAATTGCACATATCAATAATGTTATTAACATTCCTTTCATAAATGATAATTGTTTTTGTCTTTGCATTGGATTACTAGCCATTTATAATTCCTCCTTATTTTTTCGCATTATTTTTCATCTATAACTTATTTTATAACAATAATCGACTAAGCACAATGGATTTTTTAAAGTGTAATATACATTTAATATTTTTGTAATATTTTTGTAATATTTATAATTTTGAATCTTTTCATTACAAAAAAGGTCGATAAAAAATTCGACCTTTTTTTAATTTAATTTATTTAAAATAATTGCTACACCATTGTTATTATTATCTTGTGTTACAACATCTGCTATTGCTTTTATTTTAGGGTTTGCTTGTCCCATTGCTACTCCTAGTCCTGCATTTTTTATCATAAGCTCATCATTCATATTATCTCCAATAGCAACAACTTCTTCTTTTTTTATATTTATTTTTTTTATCAAATATTCTATCGCTGTCCATTTATCTACATTTTTATTTGTAATTTCTGTATAGTAATATTCTACAGGAACTTCTTCTGTTCCATCTTTTATTATTTTTCTTGACATATGTGATACATCTAAAACATCTATATTGTTTATTTTCTTAAACTTGTCAATTATTCTTGAAAAAATTATTTCACTATCATCACATATTGTTATTTTTAAAAATTTATTATCTTCTAAATTTTCAACATATTCATATATATTTTGGACAATATTAATATTAGTACGTTTATTGGAAGCTTTTTTACTATTTTCATAATTATAAAAAGCAACATTATATTTCAAAGCTTTTGTTATTACCATATTTTCAGTGTATATACTATAATAAATGCTGTTTTCATCACATATTTTAATTAATTTAAGCATTTTTTCTTTTTCTATAAAATTTTCATATTCTACTTTTCCTTCTTTCATATTATATAGCATTGAGCCATTACCTGAAATATAGTAATTGTTTGCACCTAATTCATTTGCAAGACTTTCTACGGAATCTCCGATTCTTCCAGATGATAGTACAACTTCTACTCCACTATTTATAACATTTATTATTGCTTGTTTATTTTCATTACTAACTTCTCCATAAGAATTTAGCAGAGTTCCATCTAAATCTATAGCTACTAATTTATACATAAAAATTTTCCTCCTATTCAATTTTATTATAACATTAAAAAAATCTTTTACAATGTTTTTTTCTTATTAACAAAAATTACCAGAATATTAAAAATAAAATTACACATCATAATTATTGAAAAGACAAACAATGTTTTTTCGAAAATACAAATTTAATCAATCCTATAGGAGGTGAACGAAGAATGGCAAACACAAATAGTTCTAGAAAATTAGTTCCAGAAGCTATGTCTGCATTAGATAAATTCAAATATGAAGTAGCTAGCGAAGTTGGTGTTAACTTAAAAGATGGATACAATGGTGATTTAACATCTAAAGATGCTGGAAAAATAGGTGGACAAATGGTTAAAAAAATGATTGAACAAGCTGAAAGAAATATGAAATAGTTTCTTCTCTGATTTTAACATTATAGTATTGTAGCTTATATGCAATCAAACATTTTAATCTTATGTTAAACAGGAAATTAAGTTTTGTTTTTGTTTATTCTTCTTGTAGGAATACATAAAGGCAGGATTTGATTTCCTGCCTTTTTTTATTCATTTCTTTGTTCTTTAATTTCATTTCTTTTTTCTATTGTATTTGAGTTTGAAGTATTTTGCTTGTTATTATTTTCATTTGTTGTGTTTTTGCTTGTATTTTGTGTATTAGTATTCTTATTAGTATTTGTCGTATTTTTTGAATTTGTATTTGTTTTATTTTCTGTTTTTTTGTTTTCTTGTACTGTATTTGTTTTGGTTGAATTTACAGTATTTTCTACAGTTTTATTTTTTTCTTCAACTTGTGTATTTTGTTGTTTTTGTGTTGTATTTTTACTGTTATTTGTTGTAGTTGAATTTCCTTTATGTTCTGTACATTTTCCTGGTATTGTTCCAAATAAATAATACTCTGTATATGTGTTTGGACAAGAGTCTGTTGCAATCATTCCTGTTTCAGAACATATTGTAGCTGTTTTTACTCCACTAGGCATTTCGAAGGCTGTTCCTTTTAAATTTGAATGTATATCCTTCATTACTGCTGACCATAAAAGACCTGCTGGATTTTTTCCTTCATAATTTATTGTTTCATTCATGTCGAATCCATACCAGGTTGCAGCTGTATAATAATTTGTAAATCCACATAACCATCTATCATAGTTTTCGTTTGTTGTTCCTGTTTTTGCAGCTACATCCATTCCTTTTATTTCACAATATGGTGCAGTTCCGTTTGCACCTTTAACAGGCTGTGTTAGCAAATTTTTTAAAATATATGCAACTTCTTTTGAAAATATTTTTTTAGTTTTTTGTTTTGTTTTTACTATATCTTCTCCCGATTTATTGCATATTCTTGTATAAAATGTTGGTTCAATATACTCACCATTATTTGCTATTGTACTATAACATGTTGCCATTTCTAAGGTTGTTAATCCTTTTTGTTCTCCTCCTAGTGATAAAGCTAAGTTATTGTCTTTTTCTGTTAAATTCTTAACGCCCATTTTTTTCATATACTTTATAGAAGTTTTTGGTTTTATTTCTTCTATAATTTTTACAAATGGTATATTTTGAGAAGACTCTACCGCTCTTCTTACTGTTATTTTTCCTTGATATGGGTCATAATCTCCAGGTTTATATTCTGTTCCATCTATATTGGTAAAGGTTGTTTCGCTGTCATCGTATACTGTAGAGGCTGTTATTTTTCTTTTTGCTAGTGCTGGTGCTAAAACAGCAAAAGGTTTACTTGCTGAACCTGTTTGCCTTAAGCTCATTGTTGCTCTGTTATAATCTCTAGATTTTGTTTTTTCTCCTAAACCTCCCACACAACCTACAACCTGTCCATTTGTATGATTTATTATAATCATTGCAGCTTGAGAAGTTTTTCCCTGTTCTTGCTTAGATTTTAATATGTACTTATCTTTTTCAAATTCTTTTTCCATACTTTGTTGTATGCTTGTATCTTGTGTACTATATATTTTTAATCCACCATAGTACAAATAATTATTAGCAAATTCTTCTGTTATATGTTTCTTTTCTTTTAAATCTGCTATTATTTCTGTAATTAATGCATCTGTATGGTATGAATAAGCAGCATCACTTGATTCTATATCTCCATTTTTAAATTTAAGTCCTTTTTCAACTTCTTGCACAGCCTTTTCATAATCTTCTTTAGATATATACTTTTGATCCAGCATTTGAGATAAAACTATTTTTGTTCTTTTTTCTATTTTATCGCTATTATCTTTATCTCCAAATGGATTATAAGAATTTGGAGAATGGTTTAATCCTGCCAAATAAGCACATTCTGCTATACTTAAGTCTTGAACACTTTTATCAAAATAATATCTTGCTCCTGCTTCTACTCCGTAAACATTTGGACCAACATATATTATATTAAAATAAGTTCCCAATATTTGTTCTTTTGAATAAAAACACTCTAATTCAAAAGCCATAGTCCATTCTTTAACTTTTCTTGTAATACTGTTTGAATTATCTCCTGTTAAATTTTTTACTAATTGTTGTGTTATTGTACTTCCTCCAAAAGAAGCCTGCCCTTTATGAAAAACATATGACCCCATTGCAGCAATTGTTCTTTTTATGTTTATTCCATGATGTTTAAAAAACTTTTCATCTTCAATTGCTATATAAGCATTTTTTAAATTATCTGGAATTTGAATATAAGAAATATTTATTTTCTTTCTTTCAGAGCCAATTTCTGCAATAACATTCCCTTGAGAATCATACACATGTGAACTTGTTGCACTCATCATATCTGAACTTATTTTTTTCCAATTATTTACTGCCAAAAAACTAATAATACCTAAAATAAAAATTACTATTAAAAATAAAATTAAAAGTATTTTTTTAATTTTTCGAAACTTAGTTTTTTCTTCATCAGATTCTATTTGCGATTTTTTTTGTTTTTTCTTTTTATTTTTATTAGTTTTTAATTCTTCTTCTAACTCTTTTTTTTTCGCTTTCTTCCCTTTTGAATGTTTAGAAGCCATTGTTTCTCCTCCTTTCGAATTTATTATTTTATTTGATAATTTTTATTTATATTTTTTTGGGATATAGTTCATATTTGCGGGCACGGAGCTCCGTGCCCCTACAACGTTTAATAATAATTATTTTTATTCGGGTCGCCCTAAAAACGCCGACCCCTACATTGTTGATTGACATTATTGTTTTATATATTCTTGCTGCTGAAAATAATAAAAAATCAATATTTCGAATGTGATTGGAGTGAGTGTATAGCTTCTTATTAAATTTAAATGAGGGCGCGTCTTACGAGAAGCTCGTTTAAATTTCTATTAGAAGCTATAACGAACGTATTGAGCCGAGAAATATTTATTTTTTCATTATCTTCAGCAGAATATCTAATTTTCAAATTTATTATAAAAAATTCTAGTCTTTTTTTCTAATTAAAATCAATGGAGTTTGTTGTTTTCCTTGACCTGTTGGATTATCACTTATTAATTTTTTCAAGTCAGCTTCTGATAATTCTATATCATCAGATTTTCCTAGAATTTCTTGTCCTAAGTCATTTGCATCTACTATCATCACACTTATTCCAAGTTTTTCTTTTATTTCATTACATACTCCTGTTGGATTTTCAGGCATTTGAATTCCTATATCTCTATATTCTGACCATACATGGTCGTAAAATCCATCTAGTCCAGAAACTTCTTGTCCAACAATTTCGTAAAATACTCCTTTTTTACCAAATAATTTTGTTACTGCACTTGCAATAGATGCCCATAATACTTTTAATAAACCAACTTGATCTATTGCATATTGCATTTTTATTGTTTCTCCAACTCCTACACCTGTATCTGGATGTGATGCAAATTTTGATAAAAATTTTGCCCAAAATCCTATTTTTATTTCTTCTCTTTTTACAACTCTATTTTGGCATAAAGCTATAATTTTTTCACTACTTGAAACTATATCTCCTTCTTGATATATAGGACTTATATATTCTTTAAATATATCTATATAGCTATCTCCTTGCTCAACAAATTTTGTTTTTATTGCATATCTTAAATATGTGTCATCTCCTACTTTCATTTCTAAATTTTTACCATCGTTTGCTTTTAATTCCATTTTACTCAAATCCTTTCTTTTTTAATTTCTATTTAAAATGCCATTAATTTTTTCTTTTATTTTATCTATAAACATAAAAACATTTTCATCTTTTAATATAAGAAGCATTCCTATGTACACAGCTCCACCTATTGCAACTTGTACAACTATTGAAATAATTCCTACATTTATAAAGTGTTTAATTAACATACATACTGCAAACATAATTAAAGAAGATATTAAATAATTTTTTGCTCCTTTAAAAATGTCTTTTATATTTAAATCGTTTCTTACCATATATAGTTGAACTATTAAAACTACCAATTCAGATGCAACAGTTGCTATTGAAGCTCCTATTGAATTCCATAATTTAATTAAAATTATGTTTAATACAAAATTAACTGCAACACCTGCAAGTATTGATAATGTATATTCTTTTTGTTTTTTAGTTGGTAGTAAATACTGTGTTCCTATTACATTTGTAGTTCCCATAAGTAGTAATATTGGTGAAATTACACTCATTAATATTACCACCTTTTCATAACCTTTTCCAAAGAATATTGGAACAAATTCACTCGCTACACTTATCAATCCAAATATCATTGGGAATGCTAAAAAAAATGTAAAATTAAATGATCTTCTCATATATTCATTTAATTTTTTAGTATCACCAGAAGCAAAAGTACTTGCCATTCTAGGTATCATTACAATACCAAGTGATGTAACAATTGTAAGTAAAATTCTTATAACTTTTTGTCCTTGTTCATAATAGCCAACCTCTGTTTTATCTGCTAAAATTGTTCCTATCATTGTTTTATCTAACATATTGTAAATTGTACTTGCAATTTGTGGAATAAATAGCATAACAATAGCATACGAATGTTTAAAAATATTTATATGCTTTATTTTTATACCTTTAAAATATTTAGGCAAATATAGCCATAACGATAAATTTCCAATTAAATCTGCTACTGCATAAATCATTAAATATTTATTCAAATCACTTGGTGCCTTTACTAAAACAAAAATTAAAGTAACACTTGCAAGTCTAACCATAATATTTCTTACAACCGTTCTTTTAAACTCCTCTAATCCTTGGAAAAACCAACTAATATCAAACATTGTGGCAATAAGTTCTATAAGCCAAATTTTGTAATAAATACCATATGGTTCAGAGTTTACAAAGAATATACAATAAATAGCAATTCCAATTACAAGAGTTATAGCTCTAAAAAAAATTAACTCATAAAAAATCCTTTTGCGTTCTTCCTTTTTCTCCTGAACATACGCAATCTCCCTTTTACCATAAAGAGCAATTCCAAGACCACCAAATAATATAAAATATGAAACAATAGAATATGTATAACTATAAATACCTATTCCCTCAGCCCCTAAAACTCTCGAAACATACGGAGTAGTAATAAGAGGCAAAATCAACGTCAAAATTTGGTAAGTCAAATTATATAAATAATTCTTCGCGATACTTTTTTTAGCCAAAATCAAATCTCTCCTTAAGAAAATTATTTCCACATAACTATATCATTATATTGTTTTTAATGCAATTATTTTAACAACATTTCTAAATTAACTCCAAAGGGGCCAGTCCCCCAGCCGACAAATTGTCGGCTGGGGGACTGGCCCCTTTTAAATTTTTATTCTTCTGGTACTACTATTCCGTAGTTTTTTTCATCGTTTAGTTTATATATTACGTTTACTTTTCCTGTTTCTATGTTTATAAATGCTAGGAATTTGTCGTTTGGTTTTTCTTGTAATTTTAATTTTGCGTCATCTATTCCCATTGGTCTTATTGAGTAATATAGTTCTTTTATTACTTCATCTTCTATTTCAATTGTTTTTGTTTGCATTTCTTCTTTTGCCATTGAAGATGCATCTCTTAACATTTTTTCTTTTTTAGTTTTGAATTTTCTTATTTGTCCTTCTAATATATCGATGTCTTTATCTATAGCTGCATATAAATCTTTATGAGCTGTAACTGCTTTATATAAATCTCCTTTTACAGAAACTCTTATTTCTGCAACTTTTTCTGTTTTTTCAGATTTAACTGTAGCAACTACATCAAATTCATCATCAAAATATTTTACTAACCTTTCTACCTTTTTCTCTACATATGCTTTTATTGCATCTGTTACTTCTAAATCTTTTCCTGTTACTTTTATATTCATAACAATCAGCTCCTCTCAAATTAGTTCTTTAGTAATAAATTACTGCTATACCCTCATTATAAACATAAATGTTAATTTATGCAAGTTTTTTCTTGGTATTTTTTTGCTTGTCTTAGCATAAATTTTATTATGGAGGTTTGTTATGAGTAAAAAAATAAAATTAGCTGTTGTTGGTGCAACTGGTGTTGTTGGTAGAATGGTTCTTAAAGTCTTAGAAGAAGCTAATCTTCCTATTGATGAATATAAATTCTTTGCTTCTAAAAGATCTGCTGGTACTACTCTTTTGTTTAATAATGATGTTTATTTAGTTAATGAACTTGATATTTTTTCTTTTGATGAAGGTTTTGATTTTGCTATTTTTTCTGCTGGCGGTGATACAGCTTTAAAATATGCTCCTATTGCTGCTTCTAAAGGATGTACCGTTATTGATAATAGCAGTGCTTTTAGAATGGATCCTTCTGTTCCTTTAGTAGTTCCAGAAGTTAATTGTTCTGCTATTTCTTCTAATGATAAAATTATTGCTAACCCTAATTGTTCTACTATTCAGGCTGTTGTTCCTTTAAAAGCTTTAGATGATAAATTTTGTATTAAGAGAATTGTTTATTCTACATATCAAGCTGTTTCTGGTGCTGGAATGAAAGGTATTTCTGATTATAAAAATGGTGTTAAAGGTTCTAATAAATTAGAAAAGTTCCCATACCCTATTTTTAATAATTGTTTACCTCATATTGATGTTTTTCTTGATAATGGTTATACAAAAGAAGAAGAAAAGATGATTAATGAAACTCGTAAAATTTTAGATAGACCTAATTTACCTATTACTGCAACATGTGTTAGAGTTCCAGTTTTAAATTGTCATAGTGAATCTATAAATGTTGAATTTGAAAATAGTTTTGATTTAGATGATATTTTTAAAATTTTAAATAATACTAAAGGTGTAATTGTTCAAGATGATGTTAAAAATAATATTTATCCTTTAGCTATTAATGCTGATGGTCATAATGATGTTTTTGTTGGGCGTATTCGTAGAGATTATAGTGTTGCAAATGGTATTAATTTATGGGTTGTTGCTGATAATATTCGTAAAGGTGCTGCAGCCAATGCAGTTCAAATTTTAAAATGTTTAATCGATTAATTAATTATTATTCTTTATAAAATGAAAATTATATTGTTTTTTATACCTTGGTGTCGCAATCTTCGGATTAAAAAATGGTCAATAGACCATTTAGAACATAATTAATTTTGTATAAAATATAATTTATATATTTACATTATTAATATATAAATTAATTAATTGAAGAT
>CAKPGS010000034.1 GCA_934155165.1 uncultured Clostridia bacterium
CAATAGTTGCATTCGAAAGTGGAAAATCTGTAACATATGGTTTATATAATGCTCAAGACAAAGGAGAATTATTCATAGGACCTGGTGTAGAAGTATATGAAGGAATGATAGTTGGATTAAACTCAAGAGGAGAAGACTTAGCAATAAATGTATGTAAAGAAAAACATTTAACAAACACAAGAGCCTCTGGTTCAGATGAAGCACTACGTTTAGTACCACCAATTCAAATGTCATTAGAAAAAGCTATAGAATTTATACAAGATGATGAACTTGTAGAAGTAACACCAAAAAATATTCGTCTAAGAAAGAAAATATTAGATTCAAAAGAAAGAGAAAGAGCAGCTAGAAATAGTGCAAAATAAAAACAGGCGACCAATTTTGGTCGCCTGTTTAGGTAAAAAAGTAAATTTGTGTTTACGATGCACGAACAAGGAAAACATCTTTATGTCCGTTTTCAAGTGGATATAGAGCTAGGGATTCGTTATGAGGCTTGTACTCAGCTAAATCTTCAACTTTTTCTCCATCTTGAATTACTTCAAAATCATTCCAAAAGCGAAGTAAAGTTTTTTCACTAATTTCTGGAGTATCAAGGTATGCTTCCAATTCCTCATGATTCATGAGAAATTCAATATTTTTCAGTGATAGCATAGGATTTCCATGTGTCAAAAACTTGTAAACAAAATTATCTTCTAAAAATGAAAAATCAAATGTGGTATTCATAATTTACCTCCTAAAGTATGCATATTTGCTGTAACATATTTATTATACCACTATTTTATGTAAAATTCAAATTGAAAGGAAATATAAAATGAACAAAGAAAATTTAAAAATAATAAAAGAAAAAGCTCTAGAAGAACACATTCCAATTATTATGGACGATACATTAGAAGTTATAGATACATATTTAAAAGAAATGAAACCAAAAAGAATATTAGAAATAGGAACAGCAGTTGGATATTCTGCAATATGTTTTTCAAAATATTTAGCTGAAGATGGAATAATAGATACAATAGAAAGAGATGAAGAAAGAATAGTAGAAGCAAAAGAAAACATAAAAGAAATGGAATTAGATAGTAGAATAAATATATATGAAGGAGATGCAGTAGAAATATTACCTACATTAAATAATAAATATGATGCAGTATTTATAGATGCAGCAAAAGGAAAGTATACATTTTTCTTAGAACAAGCCTTACGAATGTTAGATGAAAATGGAATAATATTTGCAGACAATATTTTATATAAAGGGTATGTATTAAGTGATTACAATAAACACAAACAACGTACAGCAGTAAGAAATTTACGCGAATACATAAAACAAACAACAGAAAATGAAAAATTAGAAACAAAAATATTAGAAGTTGGAGATGGCTTAGCAATTACGCAAAAAAAGTAAAAAACTTTACAAAATATATAACTTATATGTTATAATAAATTCAGATGCAAAATACACAAGAAAAAAGGAGTGAAAGCAATGTTTGATAAACTAGATAGTAGATATAGTAGATTTTTAACAATTCTTTTAATTGTTGTTGTTATTGGAATTGTAGTTTTGTTAGGTTATTTAGGCTTTGACTTATTCAAAAAAATACATACACAAAACGAAGCTGAGAGATTTACAGAGCAATTTGAAAATAATGTAACAGGAAATAATGATAATAAAGATGACAACTCAAATGCAGAAAATCCATTAGATAATATAGAGTCTTCTGAAACATCAAATGGAACAAAAACTTATAAATATAAAGGCTTTGAAGTTGCAGGAACAATAGAAATTCCAACAACAAATATAAAATACCCGGTTCTTACAAAAGTATCTAAGAAAGGATTAGAAACTTCTGTAGCAATACAATATGGACCAGGCTTGAATCAAGTAGGAAATACAGTAATAGTAGGGCATAACTATAGAAATGGATTATTTTTCTCAAAAAATAAAAAATTATCCAATGGAGATTCAATATATATAACAGATAATGCAGGAACAAAAGTAAAATATATAATATATAATAAATATGAAACAAGCCCAGAAGATGCAGACTATATGCAAAGAGACACAGCAGGAAAAAAAGAAATATCATTATCAACATGTACAGATGACAGTTCAAAAAGATTAATAATCTGGGCAAAAGCAGAGCAAGAATAATAAAAATTCTTCTTGAAAATTATGTCGAATAATGTTATAATGCAAAAAGTTTATAGACATTTTTATTTAATAGACAGGAGGAGTTTAGCAGATGAATAAAGATGAAAAGTTTTTAGTTAAAGGAAAAATTATTAAGCATAATCCAGGAGGAAGGTTTTCTGTTGAGATACAAACAGAAAAAGGTCCTTATATTATTAAGGAAGCATACTTATCCGGAAGGATAAAGATGAATAATATTCGGATTGTTGTAGGTGATACAGTCGAAGTAGAAATCGATTGTAATGATTTTAAAGGTCGGATATTAAAACGATTGTAGTAAAAAATGTAACCTGTCTATAAACGTTTAAGAATACTCAAAATTTGAGTATTCTTTTTTTTTTAGGATATACTAAATTTGGAGGTGCGTAAAATGAATGAAAATCAAAAAATAAATTGCACAGTAGAAAGTTGTAAATACAATATAAATGGTCAAAAATTATGTTCGTTAGAACAAATAGTTGTAACACCAATTCCAAATTGTAACACAGGAAAACCAGATGAATCACAATGCTCAAGTTATAAAAACAAATAAAAAGAATATTACAAATTTTTGTAGGAGGGCGGTCATTGACCGCCTTAATTTTTTTTATATATTATAAATATAAGCCAACATAATAAATTAATCTAAAATTTCATCGAAGCTCCCCATTCACGTCCTTCTAACAAAATTCAAAGAATTTTGAAGAATGTCGGAAAGGTCCCCACTTGCTTCGCGAAATTTAATCTTAATTATTATGTTGGCTTTAAAGAAATATTATTAAACATTGTAGGGGCACGGAGCACCGTGCCCGAAAATAAAAAATATAATCTAAAATATTGTCAAACGTTTTTTATTTAATTAAAATTTTATTAATTTATATAATTATTTAAACAAAAATCTGCGAAATTTCCTTGATTTTTAAGCTCATCAAATATATAATGTACAAAACAAAATTAAAAGGAGAAATATGATGAAAAAACCAGAATTACTTGCACCAGCAGGTTCATTTGAAAAAGCAAAAACGGCATTTATGTATGGTGCAGATGCTATATATTGTGGAACTTCTTCACTTTCATTAAGAACAAGAGCAGAAATGGATGATAGTGATTTAGTTAAAACAATAGAATATGCTCATAAACTAGGAAAAAGGGTTCATGTTGCAATTAATATTTTTGCATGGGATGAATCTTATGAAGAAATAAAAAAACAAGCTAAAATATTAAACGATTTAAAAGTAGATGGAATCATAGTTGCAGATGGTGGAGTTGTAGACATAGTTAAAGAAGTTGCACCAGATGTTGATATACATATAAGTACACAAGCAAATACAGTTAGTTTACATTCAGCAAACTTTTGGTATAAAAATGGAGCTAAAAGAATTATTCTTGCAAGGGAATTAAATAAAGAGCAAATAAGATATATGATAGAAAATAAGCCTAAAGATTTAGAAATAGAAATGTTTGCTCATGGAGCTATTTGCTTTGGGTATTCAGGAAGATGTTTCTTAAGTGACTTCTTAGCATGCAGAAGTGCAAACTTAGGAGATTGTGCACAAAGTTGTAGATGGGCATATAATGTATATGTTGAAGAAAAAAATAATCCAGGAAATCTAATGCCTGTAGATGATGATAAAAATGGTACATATATATTTTCTTCAAAAGATTTATGCTTAATTAAAGAAATTCCAGAAATAATAGAAATGGAATTAGATAGTTTGAAAATTGAAGGAAGATTAAAAACAGAATATTATCTAGCAACAGTTATAAATGCATATAGAACTGCTATTGATGATTACTTTGAGAATCCTGAACAATATGATTATAAAAAATATTTAAATGAAATAGAAAAAGTTAAAACAAGAAGCTTAACAACATTTTATTTTAATGATAGAAATAATAGGGATTTTCAAGAATATGAAGGAAAGCAATACAATCCAAATTTTGAATATGGAGGAAAGCTACTAGAATACAATAATGAAAAATCTATAGTAGAAATAAAAAATAAATTAAAAGTTGGAGATACATTAGAAGTAATTATTCCAGGAAAAATAGAATCAAAAGAATTTGAAATAAAACAAATGTGGGATAGTGAAACAGAAGAAAAAATAGATGCTGTAAACCCAGGCAGAGCTGGACAAACAGTTAAGATAAATATTCCATTTAATTGCGAAAATGGTTGGATTCTAAGAAGAAAAAAATAGAACTGATGTTAGAAGTTTGAGATTAGAAGTTAAAAAAATTCAGAAATCAACTGAATATAGGTAATACAGCATCTAATAGAAAACTTCTATAAAAAGGTTGTATATTTTTAGGTAATAGTATAAAATATTAAAAGATTATTTTAAAGATACGAATTCAAAGGAGGAAATAAAGTGAAAAAAACAAGCAAGAAAACAAATATTTTGAAAGTTATATTAACAATACTAATTGTTACATTATTATGTATGGTCTCATTTTTTGGTGTGTATGTAAAGAAAAATGGAACATATTCTAATGCCGTAAAAGATTATAATTTAGCAATGGAACTAGAGGGTGCAAGAACAGTTATTTTAAAACCAGATGAATCAACAGAAAAAGTTACAAAAGATTCAGATGGAAAAGTTATAGAAAATGCAACAAGATGAAATAAATGAAAAAGGTTACACTACAGAAGAAACACCTGTAAATAGCGAAGATGTTTTAAATGAAGAAAATTTTGATAAATCAAAAAATATAATTTCTAAAAGATTAGAAGATTATAAATTTGATGAATATCAAATTAAAGAAGATAAAGATAATGGAACAATAATTTTAGAATTAGCTGAAAATGATGATACAGATACTGTTTTATCTGTTATAAATCAACAAGGTAAATTTGAAATTAAAGACAGCGAATCAAAAGAAGTTCTAATGGATAATTCGATGATAAAAAATGCTAAAGTTTTATATAACAGTACAACAAGTGGAACAAGCGTGTATTTAAGTATTGAATTTACTAAAGAAGGAAAAGCAAAATTAGAACAAATTAGTAAAGATTATGCAACAGTTAAAAATAGCAGTGATAATTCAAACAGTGATTCAACAGATAGTTCTTCTGAAGAAAATACAACTCAAAAGAAAATTGCAATGGAAATTGATGGACAAACAATGGTTACAACCTCTTTTGATGATCCAATTACAAATGGCGAATTACAGCTTACAGTTGGAAGTAGTTCAAAAGATTCAGAAACATTGCAAAAATCTATAAAACAAGCTAGATCAACTGCAACTGTTTTATCAACAGGAAAAATGCCTATAAAATATACTGCAGATACAAATAAATATATAAAAGAAAATATTTCTGATAAACAAATAAAAATTGCTGCAATTACTACAGTATTAGTAATAGCTTTAGTATCTATTATATTAATAATAAAATATAAATTAAATGGATTTTTATCAGCAATTTTATCTGTAGGATTTATAGCAGTATCATTATTAATTATAAGATACACAAATGTATATATTAGTATTGCTGGGGTAATTGGAATTGTAACTATTGCAATAATGAATTACTTACTTCAATTCAATATTCTAAAAAATAAAAACAAATCTGAAGAAGAAAAAGTAAGTGTATGGAAAGTGTATTCTAAATTTTTATTTACTATATTACCTATATTTATAATTTCATTGGTATTTAGTTTTGCAACAAGTGTGTTATTAAATAGCTTTGGAATGATAGTATTCTGGGGAACAATAATTACATTTTTATATAATATTGTTTTTACAAACAATGTATTAAAAAACTAAAGAAATAACAGGAGAGTGAAAAAATGAAAAATATAAGTAAAATATTATATGTATTGTGCATATTAGTTATAATTGTTGGAATAATAGTATGGAAAAATGCTGGACTTAATTATTCAACAGAACTAGCATATGGAACAACTGTAGAAATATATTTTGATAATTCTACAAATAAAAACGATATAGAAAATATTGCTAAAGATGCCTTTGGAAAAGATATAAAAGTTAAAGAAATTGAAAGATTTAGTGATGCATTTGCAATAAAAGTTAAAGGCGAAATAACAGATGAGCAAAAAAATAATTTCGTTTCTAAAATAAATGAAAAATACAGTTTAGAAAAAACAGTAGAAGATTTAACAATAATAGAAACACCAGCAATTCAAGGAAGGGATTTAGCTAAAAATTATATAAAACCTGCAAGTATATCTGCTGTCTTAATATTGGTATATTTAACAATAAGATATAGAAAAATAGGAAGTATAAAATTAGCTTTAATCACTTTAGTAAAAATAGCAATAATAACAGGAGCATATTTTGGATTAGTAATAATAACAAGATTGCCAATAATAAGTTTATACACAATACCTGTAGGGATGTTTATAGCTATAATTGCATTAATTACATTGTGTTATAAAAATGAAAATAAATTAGAAGAAAATAATAGCAAAAACAAATAAAATATTATAATTGTAGGGGCGACCATTGGTCGTCTTTATTTTATTATATTAATAATGTCAAATTTTGTCCTATTATCTCATATAATAAAATAGGAGATGATAGTGTGCAAAGAAATAATATTTTTAGAAGATTTTTTTTTAATAGGTCAAATAGATATAATAATGAAATAACATATAATGATGCAAAAAAGATTATGAGAGAAGAAGCAAATTCATATTTGATAGATGTGCGCAGTAAACAAGAATATAATGAATATCATCTACCAAATTCAATAAATCTACCAGTTTATAATATTGAAAAAGATATAAACACAATTACAAATGATGTAGATAGTGTTATAATCTTGTATTGTCAAATGGGTAGTAGAAGCAGAAAAGCTTTGGAAAAATTAAAAAGATTAGGTTATAAAAATTTGTATAACTTAAAAGGTGGATTAGAAAATTTATAAAGATAAAAATATAAATTATCGGATATCAATTGTATTAATTTGATATTTCATCAGTGTAGCGGAGGTCATTGACCACCATAAAAAATATTAAAGGCGACCAATGGTCGCCCCTACAATAAATTTAATTTCAATTTTTTTTGCTATGTAAAAAATTCTACAAATTCATTTTTATATTATTGTTTAGATTTGCTGATTGCATTAATTGTGTAAATTCATCTTGTTTCAAAAATCTATCTAAATTTCTTTCAGATATTCCTGTGTTTGTACTAATATCTTCAACTGTGCTTGTGGTGTGTGTTGATAGATAGTTTTTAAGTTGTTGCATTTCAAAGTTTTCTTTTGGTTCACATTTTGGACATACATTTTGGTCTGTTACGAAAAAACATCCACAACGTTCACATTTATTAAAATTCATAAAAGTTTCCTCCTTGGTAATTACAAAGTTTTACAAATTGTATCATATATTTCAAAAAAATAAAATAAAAAAACAAAAAATACTTGAAAATATTTTTTTATATGTTATAATACGTCTTAACTAGAAAATTTGTTTGTAAAGAGGTAGCAAAATGTTTTCATATATAAAAGGAAATTTAGAAGTAAAAAGCAATGGATTTGTTGTAATAGATGTAAATGGAATTGGATTTAAAATTTTTATGTCTGAAAATGCAATAAATAAATTAGAGGATATAGGAAAAGTTGTTAAAGTATATACATATATGAATGTTAGAGAAGACGATATTAGTTTATATGGCTTTAACTCTAATGAAGAACTAAGAATGTTTGAATTATTAATTGGAGTAAGTGGAATTGGAGCAAAATCAGCAGTTGCAATACTTTCAAATATAGAACCATCAACTTTTGCACTTGCTGTTATTTCAGATGATGTAGATAGACTAACAAAACTACCAGGAATTGGAAAGAAATCAGCACAAAGAATTATTTTAGAACTTAAAGATAAGTTGAAAAATGAAAATGTAGATGTTAAAGTTGAAGCTGAAACAATAAAAACAGAAATTGAAGATAACAAAAATAAAAACGAAGCTATTGCAGCTCTTAAAGTTTTAGGATATCGAAACGTAGAAATAGAAAAAGCTTTTGAAAAAATAAATGTAAAAGATTTATCTGTAGAAGATATTATTAGGAAAGCATTAGTTGCTTTAGCATAGTGAAAAGAAGGGATTAAAAAATGGACTTGAATAAACCTTTAGCATATAGAATGAGACCAAACACTCTTGAAGAATATGTAGGACAAGAACATCTATTAGGAAAAAATAAAATTTTATATAGAACAATAAAAGCAGATAGATTATCAAGCATTATTTTATTTGGACCTCCTGGATGTGGAAAAACTTCATTAGCAAGAGTTATAAGCAGAACGACAAATTACAAATTTTATCAAATAAATGCAACAACAGCAGGAGTATCAGATATAAAAAGAGTTGTAGAAGAAACACAAAACTTTATGATGAATCCAAAAGGAAAAAGCATTTTATTTATAGATGAAATTCACAGATTCAATAAATTGCAACAAGATGCACTTTTGCCATATGTAGAAAATGGAACAATTATATTAATTGGAGCTACAACAGAAAATCCATATTTTGAAGTAAACAAAGCTTTAATATCAAGGTCAATGGTATTTAAATTAGAACCGTTAAATGAAAAAGATATATTAAAAGTTTTGAAATTATCATTAGAAAAAGAAGAAGGTTTAAAAAACTATAATATAAAAATTGAAGAAGAAACTTTAGAAAAAATTGCTATTGCATCAAACGGAGATGTAAGAACTGCTCTAAATGGGTTAGAAGTTGCTGTTCTTACAACAGAACTTTCTTCAGATGGATTTATACATATAACAGATGAAGTTGTTGCACAAAGTATGCAAAATAGAAAAGCAATATTTGACAAAAATGGAGATAGTCATTACGATAATATAAGTGCTTTTATAAAATCTTTGAGAGGCAGTGACGCAGATGCAGCAGTGTTCTACTTAGCAAGAGCTTTGAATGCTGGAGAGGATCCAATGTTTTTAGCACGTAGAATTGTTATATCATCTTCGGAAGATGTGGGAATGGCAAATCCCAATGCACTAGTAATAGCAAATTCAGCTATGCAAGCGGTTAATATGGTTGGAATGCCAGAAGCAAGAATTATATTAGCAGAGGCGGCTGTTTATGTGGCAAATTCACCAAAGTCGAATGCATCATATTTAGCAATAAATAAAGCACTAGAAGATGTAAAAACTAAAAATACAGGAGAAGTTCCTATGCATATAAGAAATGCACCAATAGAAGGAATGAGAGACTTAGGCTATAATGAAGGATATTTATATCCACACGATTTTCCAGGTCATTATGTAGAACAACAATACTTGCCAGATGAAATGAAAGATGTAAAATATTATATAGAAGATGAAAATTGTAAAAAAATAAAATAAATTTAATATTAAGAAAATTGTACTAATAATTGTTAAATGATGTAGGGGTCGGCGTTCTCGACGACCCACTAAAATAAAGATAAATAAAAATTTTTTTTACAAGACAATTTAACTAATAGGTAAATGTGAAGATGAAAAGAGGTGAATAAAAATGAAATTAGAAAAAATAATAAAAGAAAACGATAAATTTGAATTTGAATTACAAAAGCTGTTAGATATATCTTCTAATATAGAGAATGAAGATCTACGTACAAGATTAATAGCTCAATTTATAAAATGTCAAGATATAATTTTAAATCAAAATTAAGAATAAAATATATAATATTTGAAAAAAATATTTATATGATGAAAAAAGTTTTATTAGGTATTATTTCAGGATTAATTTGTGGTCTATTTGCATCTGGTGGTGGCTTAATTTTAGTTCCAGCTTATGTGTACATTTTACATATGGATGATGTGAAAGCTAGAGCTACTTCGGTTTTTTCTATTTTACCCATGGTAACTGTTAGTGGATTAGTATATTATAAAGAAAGATTAGTAGATTTTAAATTAGGAATATTGTGTGCAATTGGAGGAATTGTTGGAGGAATAATAGGAGCAAAACTATTAAAAAAAATGCCAACAAAATATTTAAAAATTTTTTATGCAATATTTTTAATATATGCTTCTATTAAAATGATTTTTTTAAAATAAATTATAAGAAGGTGGAAAAATGCTACAAATACTTGTAGGAGCAATTTCAGGTATAGTTAGTCGGTTTAGGAATGGGAGGAGGAACAATTCTAATTCTAATATTAACTTTATTTGGAAATGTAGAACAACATATAGCACAAGCTACAAATTTAATATTTTTCATACCAACATCAATTGCTGCTATATGTATAAATTGGAAAAATAAAACAATAGATAAAAAAGTAGGATTTATAGTAGGAGGAACAGGAACGATAGGAGCAATTATAGGAGCACTTGTTTCGTATAAATTAAATACGCAAATATTAAGAAAATGTTTTGGATTTTTTTTAGCGATAATAGCATTACATGAAATATATGTAATTATAAAGTCGAATAAAAAGGAGAAAAAACACACATAATAAAAATAAATCTTACAATGAAAGGAAATGATTAAAATGAAATTTATGAAAGGTGTAATGGTAGGAACACTTATATCTGCAGGAGCAGTTATGATATATATGGATGCAAACAATATGAATAAAAAGAAACTTGTAAAAAAAGGAAAACAAATGGCAAAGAAGTTAGGAATTTTGTATTAAAATTATTTAATAAACATTTAAAATGGGTCTGAGGAAATTTTGAAGTTGTTCAAACATTATGTGAAACTACCAAATTTTCTCCGACCCTACATAAAAAAGTAAATATTCATAATATATAATTAGTATTCTTCAATTTTTACATAAATTCTTTCAACTGTATCGTATTTTTTTTCAACATCTAGTTTTGTTATTTGATTATCATCTTTAAAAGCAATTTTATTTAGAGCGTCTAAAATAATCTTTACAATATTGTCTATGTCTGGTTTTTTTGTTGGACTTATTTCGTTCTTTAACATTTTTTCTGTATTTATTTTACTAGTACTTTTTAAAATAGGAAAGTAAGCAATTATTGTAACTTTAATTCTACTTTTTAAAGGAACATATTTGGGATATTTAATAACAAAGTATTGCTTTATTAAATTTTCATAATCCTTTGTTTGAGATGGGGTATATGCTTGCATTGTATAAGTATTAACTTTTGGTCTTGCTTTTCCTGTTATTTTTCCAATTACTTCAAATTCATAAAACATAAAAAACTCCTTTTAATAAAAACTTAAAACATTATACCATAAATTCAGAAAAGATGTTGAATGATTTTTGGTAATTTTGGGGACGTGGTCAAAAATCACTATGTAAATAATTTTTAATTGAACATTAAAATATAACTGTATAAATTCAAAATTAGTTTTTGAAATTGTATAGTTATATTTTTTTGAAAAAAGTCGAAATTTGTATTGACAATAATAAACTAATATGTTAAGATAATCAAGAACTTTGTAACGAACGAAAAAAGTAATAAAAAACGGTAAATAATTAGTAATAAAAAATATGCAAATGGAATAAGAAATGCAAGAGAATTACTAATTTTTATTTTGCCAAAAATTACT
>CAKPGS010000035.1 GCA_934155165.1 uncultured Clostridia bacterium
AAATAGAAACAAGTGTTTGAAGAATAATTTACAACCAAGGAATACCACAAGATTTAGGATTTATAGATAGAAAAGAAGATCCATTCCAATACGAAATTAATTTCCCTATAATGAAGAAAAATATGGGTGAAATTGTAGAAAGAGTAATAAGAACACATGGACTATCTGAAGCAGCAGAAGTATTAGACTACATAAAAGCAACAGGATATAAATATTCAACACTTGCAGGTGTTACATACTCTATGTCAGACGTTAAGGTTCCAGAAGCTAAAAAAGATATTTTAGCAGAAGCAGACAAAAAAGTAGAAACAATAAGAAAACAATATGCAAGAGGACTTATAACAAACGAAGAAAGATACCAAGCAGTTATTTCAGTATGGGAACAAGCAACTAAAGACGTTAGTAAAGCCATGGAAGATAACTTTGATGACTTAAACCCAGTATTCATGATGGTTAAATCTGGAGCCAGAGGTAACATGAACCAATTAAGACAAATTGCTGGTATGCGTGGACTTATGGCAAGCACAACAGGTAAAGCAGTAGAAATTCCAATTAAAGCATCATTCGCTGAAGGACTAGATCCACTAGAATACTTCATTTCAGCCCATGGAGCTCGTAAAGGACTTTCAGATACAGCCTTAAGAACAGCCGATTCAGGATACTTAACAAGAAGATTAGTTGATGTTTCACAAGACATAATAGTTAGAGAACATGACTGTGGAAGCCATGATGGAATAGTATTATGTGACATTAAAGAAGGAAATCAAGTAATAGAAAAATTACATGAAAGATTAATAGGAAGATTTGTAATAGAAGAATTAAAAGATCCAAAAACTGGAGAAATATTAGTAGATACAGAAACTATGATAACAGATGATATCGCCGATAAAATAGTAGCTGCAGGAATAGAAAAAGTTAAAGTACGTTCAGTACTAGGATGTAGATCAAAACACGGTGTATGTCAAAAATGTTATGGTATGGGACTTGCAAGACGTGAAATGGTTAATATTGGTGAAGCTGTTGGAATTATAGCAGCACAATCAATAGGTGAACCAGGAACACAGCTTACTATGAGAACTATTCACTCTGGTGGTGTTGCAGGTGTTGCAGATATCACTCAAGGTCTTCCAAGGGTTGAAGAGCTATTCGAAGCTAGAAAACCAAAAGGATTAGCAATAATAACAGAAATAGATGGTAAAGTTAAGATTTCTGAAGACAAAAAGAAAAAAGAAGTTATAATAACTTCAAAAGACAATTCAAAATCTTACACAATACCATTTGGTTCAAAACTAAAAGTAGCTGATGGAGACACAGTTGAAGCAGGAGATCCATTAACAGAAGGATCAATAAATCCAAACGACATATTATTAATAAAAGGTGCAGAAGGAGTTTATACATACTTAGTACAAGAAGTACAAAAAGTATATAGAAACCAAGGTGTTGATATAAACGATAAACATATCGAAGTTATTGGTAGACAAATGCTTAAAAAAGTAAGAGTAGAAGATAATGCAGATACAGATATGTTCCCAGGAGCATTAGTAGATATGTATGAATTTGAAGACAAAAACAAAGAAGCCGAAGAAAAAGGTTTAAAACCAGCAACAGGAAAACGAGTATTACTAGGAATCACAAAAGCAGCACTTGCTACAGAAAGCTTCTTATCAGCAGCATCTTTCCAAGAAACAACAAGAGTATTAACAGAAGCAGCAATAAAAGGAAAAACAGATGACTTAGAAGGACTAAAAGAAAACGTAATAATAGGAAAACTAATACCAGCAGGAACAGGAATGGACAAATACAAAGAAATAAAAATCAACACAGAGCAAGAATTAGAAGAAACAACAAATATAGAAACAGCAGAATAAAAATAAGAAGAAGTAAATTTTTTACTTCTTCTTATTTTATATTGTGCGAAATTTATGTTATAGGTGTAAGGAAGGTAATCTTTAGGGGGCCCGCGTGATGAAACCAGTTTTCGTATTGACAAAATTAGCATTTTTATGTAAAATAGTATAGATAAAAAAATCGGAAGAAAGAGGAATATTTATGCCAAAAAATAAGAATGGAATGTTTGACAATTTGGTATCTAAAACAAAAATATATTTAGTAATAATAGCTATTTTGTTTATTATTATTTGCGTATATAATAATAAATTAATATTGCCTGGAATTATAATGTATATATTAATACTTGCATATACACGTTGGGCAGAAAATAAAAGAACAACAGAAATATCAAATCATGTTCAAGAATTATTAATAACAATGGATTCTACTGCTAAAAAAACTTTAATAAATTCACCACTTCCACTTATAATAGCAGAAACTGATGGAAATATAATATGGAGAAGTTCTAAATTTGTATATGAATTTGCAAACATAGATATTAAAAATTATATAGATGATTTAATTAAAGAAATTAAATTGGACATTGAAAATAATAAAGATGAAAAATCAAGAAAAATAAAAAAACAAATTGAAATAGGAAACGCAACCTATAAAGTTTTAGGAGAATATGTAAAATCTAATAATAAAAAACAAGAAGATATATATATGGCAATACTATATTTTATAGATATAACAGAGCAAGTAAAAATAAGTCAAAAATATACAGATGAAAGCCAATGCATAGGCATAGTTACTGTAGATAATTATGAAGAAATAATGCAAAGAGTATCAAATGAAGAAAAACCAAGAATTATAGCTGAACTAGAAAAAAAATTATACTCTTGGGCATCAGAAAATAAAGGGTTAATAATAAAAACAGAAAGAAACAATTTTGTTTATATGTTTGAACATAAATATTTGGAAAAAATACAACAAGATAGATTCCAAATATTAGATACAATAAAAGATATTGAAATCGAAGGTAGGGTACATTTAACATTAAGTATTGCAATTTCAGATGAAGGAGAAAATGATTACCAAAAATATGAATCAGCATTAGCATCTATGGATATAGTTCTAGGAAGAGGCGGAGATCAAGCAGTAGTTAGATCAAATGGAAAATTCAAATTCTATGGAGGAGTAACCCAAGAAGTAGAAAAGAGAACAAAAGTTAAAGCAAGAGTTTTTGCACATGCACTTGAAGAATTAATTATTAATAGCAAAAATGTTATGGTAATGGGACACGAAAATGGGGATATGGACTCAATGGGGTCGAGCTTGGGAATATATAGATTAGCTAAAAGTTTAGGAAAAGAGGCATATGTTGTTAATAATACATATGGTTTATCTTTAAGTAACTTTATGGATAATTTAAAAAATGATGAAGAATTTAAAGAAATTATACTAGATAAAAATGAGGCATTAGATAAAATAAATTCAGAAACCTTGTTAATTATAGTAGATACACATAAAAAGAATTACGTAGAAGTTCCAGAATTATTAGAAAAAACAGAAAAGGTTGTAATTATAGATCATCATAGAAGAAGCACAGATTATATTGAAAATGCACTATTAACTTTCCAAGAGGTATATGCATCATCAGCTGCCGAACTTGTTACAGAAATACTTCAATATACAGAAAAAGATGTTAAATTAAAAAATATTGAGGTAGAAGCCTTATACGCTGGAATAATGATGGATACTAAAAACTTTACTTTTAAAACTGGAGTAAGAACTTTTGAGGCGGCTGCATATTTACGAAAAAGTGGAATTGATATAATAAAAGTAAAAAAATGGTTCCAAAGTGATTTTGATACTTACAATACTATATCAAAAATTGTTGAAGATGCGGAAATAATAAAAAATACAATAGCAATTTCTATATATAAAGAAGAAAAAGATACTGGAATAATGTGTGCAAAAGCAGCAGATGAATTACTTACAATATCAAATATAACAGCATCATTTGTTTTAGGAAAGATAAATAATAAAGTATGTATAAGCGGAAGATCTGTAGGAGATATAAATGTCCAAATAATACTTGAAAAACTTGGTGGAGGCGGACATATTACTCTAGCAGGTGCACAAATGGAGGATGAGACAATAGAAGATGCTAAAAAACAATTAATAGAAAAAATTAATGAGTATTTTGATGAAAATATGTAAAAGGAGGAAAGGCAATGAAAGTAATTTTAATGCAAGACATAAAAGGTGTAGGAAAGAAAGATGAAGTAATAAATGCAAGTGATGGATATGCACGTAATTTTTTATTTCCTAAAAAAATGGCAGTAGAAGCAAACACAGAAAATATGGCAAAATTAAAAGGTAGAAATGATTCAAAACAACATAAAAAAGATGTTCAAAAACAAGAAGCCGTAGATGTTTCTCAAAAATTAGAGGAAATAACACTAACCTTAAAAGTAAAAGCTGGAGAAAACGGGAAAATATTTGGTGGAGTTACTGCAAAAGAAATATCAGAAGAATTAAATAAACAATATCAGATAAAAATAGATAAGAAGAAAATAGAACTAAAAGAAACAATAAAGAATTTAGGAACGTTTACAATAGAGGCAAAATTATATGAAGGTGTAATTGGCAAGATTAAAATAAAAATTATATCATTTTAAAAACATAATCATAATGAAATTTATTATAATTATGTTTTATATAAATATATTAATGTCAAACGTTGTATGGGTCGGCGTTCTTAGAGCGACCCGCAAAAAGAAAAATTGTGTAATCTAAAAAACAGGAGGCAAAAATGGAACTAGGAAAAGTACCACCACACGATATAGAAGCAGAGCAAGCAGTTATAGGGAGTATGCTAACAGATAAAGATGCAGTAATAGCTGCAGTAGAAAAACTAAAACCAGATGCTTTTTATAGAGAAGATAATAAGCTTATTTATAGTGCGATTTTGAACTTATATAGCAGAGCAGATCCAATAGATGTAATTACATTAAAATCTGAATTACAAGCAACTGGAGATTTAGAAAAAGTTGGTGGACTGGAATATTTAGTTGAGTTACCAGAGAAAGTTCCTACAACAGCCAATGTTGAGAAATATATAAAAATTGTTGAAGAAAAATCAATATTGAGAAATTTAATAAAAACTGCAAATGAAATAATAGAATTGGGATATGACCAAACAGAAGAAATAGAAAGCATAATGGATGTTGCGGAAAAGAAAATATTTAATGTAATGCAAGGTAAATCACAAAAAGATTATTCTCCATTAAAAGATGTTCTTGTTGATTCTTTTGCAACACTAGAAAAATTATATAATCAAAAAGGAGCTATATCTGGAACACCAACAGGTTTTGTAGATATAGATAGAAGAACAACAGGACTACACGGTTCACAATTAATTATTCTTGCTGCTAGACCTGCTATGGGTAAAACAGCGTTTGCTATAAATATTGCAACGAATGTAGCTTTAAAAACTAATAAAACAGTTGCAATGTTCAGCCTAGAGATGTCAAAAGAAGAAGTTGGAAACAGAATTCTAGCAAGTGAAGCAATGGTAGATAGCAATAAGCTTAAAACCGGAAAATTAGATGATTCAGATTGGGCAAAAATTGCGGGAACATTAGGACCTTTATCAGAAGCGAACTTGTACATAGATGACAATGCTGAAATAACCGCTATGGAAATAAGATCAAAATGTAGAAAGTTGAAGCAAGAAAAAGGACTTGGACTTGTAGTAATAGATTATTTACAATTAATACAAGGAAGCGGAAAACGTAATAGTACCCGTGAAAACGAAATAGCAGAGATAAGTCGTTCTTTAAAAATACTTTCTAAAGAGTTAGATGTACCAGTAATAGCTCTATCACAATTATCTCGTGGATCAGAAAAAAGGGAAGATAAAAGACCTTTACTTTCAGATTTGAGAGAATCAGGAGCAATAGAACAAGATGCTGATATAGTAATGTTTCTACATAGAGAAGGTTATTATGACAAAACAAGTGAAAGAGCAAATGTTGCAGAAGTTATATTTGCAAAACATAGAGGTGGTTCAATAGGAACAGATGAATTGCTATGGATGGGAGATTATACAAAATTTGTAAACCTAGATAGACACCACGAATAAAAAGGAGAAAAATGTTAGAAGAAAAAATTTTAAAAACAATAAAAGAATATAAAATGATAGAATCTGGCGACAGTATAGTAATAGGCGTATCTGGTGGTCCAGATTCTATGTGCTTATTGCAAGCATTAATACAAATAAAAGAAAAAAATAAATTGAATTATAAAATTTATGTAGCACATATAAATCATGGATTAAGAAAAGAAGCTGATGGCGAAACAAAATATGTGCAAGATTTTTGTGCAAAAAATAATATAGAATGTTTTGTTAAAAAAGAAAATGTGGAGAAAATGGCAAAAGAGCAAAAAATAGGAACAGAAGAAGCAGGCAGAAAACTTAGATATGTTTTTTTTGAAGAAATAAAAAACAAAACAAATTCTAATAAAATAGCTATAGCTCATAATTTAAATGATAAGATTGAAACAATATTAATGAACATTATAAGAGGAACAGGAACGAATGGATTAACAGGAATAGAACCAGTTAGAAATAATTTATATATTAGACCATTAATAGAAATTGAAAGAAAAGAAATAGAAAACTATTGTGAAGAAAATAAATTAGAACCTAAAATAGATAAAACAAATTTTGAAAATATATACACAAGGAATAAAGTAAGAAATCTGCTTATTCCATACATAAAAAAAGAATTTAATCCAAATATTGTGGATGCAATAGATAAATTATCTAAAATATCCACAGAAGAACAGAATTATTTAAATAAACTTGTTAATAATATATATAACAATTTGTTATTAGAAGAAAATATAGATAAAGAAACAAAAAATAATCAAATTATATTAGATTTAAAGAAGTTCAATATGCAAGACCTTGTAATAAAAAGAAAAATTATCTTATATACTATAAGGAAAGTCTACGGAAATACGAATAATATAGCAAAAATACATATAGATGATATAGTAAAAATGTGTGAAAAAAACATTGGAAATAAATATTTAACACCACATAAAAACATAAAAGTATATGTAAAAAAAGGTAAAATTTTTTTTACGGCTTAGAATAGGCTTCCGTAGCAAAACCCTTGTAACACAACTGTTACAAAGAAAAAGTTTTGCAAAAACTATTGAAAATGGATAGTATATATGTTATAAAATTTAAGCAAGAGGATTTAAGATATAAGAGGTAAGAAGTTAGAGGTTAGAGGTTGGAAAGTTAGGATAGTTTAAGTTTAATCTAAAAAATAAAATCTAACATCAAACTTCCAATGTCTAACATCTAATTTAAGGAGGAGTTAAAGTTGAAGAATGGTATAAAAACATTAGCCATGTGGCTAATAATTGGAGTTATATTTGTAGTATTAGTATCTGCAGTATTAGATAACTCAGAATCTAAAATGACTTATTCAGAATTAATTTCATCAATGGAAGCGGGAAACGTTACAAGTATAGAAATTAATTCAGATGGAAATAAAGCATTTGTAGAATTAAAAGGTCAAACAATAGAAAAAGAAGTAAATATACCAAATTTAGAAAGTTTTATGAATTATGCTAATGAAGGCTTAGTTGCAGGAAACTTTAAATTAACAGAAAAATCAGAATCTGTATTAGTAACAATACTTTCATTACTTTCACCATTTGGAATTGCAATTATCTTCTTATTATTCTGGTTTTTATTAATGAATCCAGGAGCACAAAATGGAAATAAAACAATGTCATTTGGTAAGAGCAAAGCTAGAGTACTAAATGGAGCAGAAAAAGCAAAAGTTACATTTAAAGATGTAGCAGGTGTAGATGAAGAAAAAGAAGAATTAGAAGAAATAGTAGAATTCTTAAAAACACCAAAAAAATTCACAGATATGGGAGCAAGAATTCCTAAAGGAGTACTTTTAGTAGGTCAACCAGGAACTGGTAAAACATTACTTGCAAAAGCAGTTGCAGGAGAAGCAGGAGTACCATTCTTTATAATAAGTGGTTCAGACTTTGTAGAGATGTTTGTTGGTGTAGGTGCTTCAAGAGTTAGAGATTTATTTGAACAAGCTAAGAAAAATGCACCATGTATAATATTTATAGATGAAATAGATGCAGTAGGACGTCAAAGAGGAGCAGGACTTGGTGGAGGACATGATGAAAGAGAACAAACACTTAACCAATTACTTGTTGAAATGGATGGATTTAGTGCAAACGAAGGTGTAATAGTAATAGCAGCAACAAATAGACCAGACGTATTAGATAAAGCACTATTAAGACCAGGTAGATTTGATAGACAAATAGTAGTTTCAGCACCAGATGTAAAAGCAAGAGAAGAAATTTTAGAAGTACATTCAAGAAAGAAAAAACTAGGAGAAGACGTAGACTTAAAATTAATAGCAAAAAATACAGCAGGATTTGCAGGAGCTGACTTAGAAAATGTATTAAACGAAGCAGCATTACTTGCAGCAAGAAGAAATTTAGAAGTAATAGGAATGAAAGAAATAGAAGATGCCATGGTAAAAGTAACTATGGGACCAGAAAAAAAATCACGTGTAAGAAGTCAAAAAGAAAACAAATTAGTAGCATATCATGAAGCAGGTCATGCAGTAGTAAGTAGATACTTATCAACACAAGATCCAGTTCATCAAATATCAATAGTTCCAAGAGGAATGGCTGGTGGTTATACAATGTATAGACCAACAGAAGATAAATCATTTATGTCTAAAACAGAAATGGAAGAAAACATTGTATCATTACTTGGAGGTAGAGTTGCAGAAAAACTAATATTAGATGATATTTCAACAGGAGCAAGCAATGATATAGAAAGAGCAACAAAAATTGCTAGAAGCATGGTAACAAAATACGGAATGAGCGACAGAATAGGAGCTATGATGCTAGGTTCAAGCCAAGAAGAAGTATTCTTAGGAAGAGATTTTGCACAAGGAAAAGAATACTCAGAAGAAACAGCATCACTTGTAGATACAGAAACAAAAAGAATAATAGATAAAGCCTATGAACAAGCAATAGATATACTAAATACACATATCGATAAACTACATGCTGTAGCAAAAGTATTATTAGAAAAAGAAAAAATAGAAGGCGAAGAATTTTATGAAATATTCGCAGAAGAAAACTAAAAAAAGTAGGAGACCAACCATTGGCTCCTGCTTTTTTGATGTATGGACAAATATGTATATTTCTATTTTAGATGTAGGGATCGACGTCCCCGACGACCTGTGTGCTTTTTTTATATTTTGCTTGACGCAATGGATTGGATGTTAGAAGTTGGATTCTAGGGTAGATTCTTCGAAAGTTTTCTTTTATTTCATACCTCTAACTTCTAATTTCAAACCTCCATTCAATGTAACTTTGGATTTGTCCCTAAATACGACAAAGTGTCGGTTGGGGGACTGGCCCCTAATTAAATTAGCATTGTAATTTTATTCTTATCTTTTTTTATAATTTTATCTTCTTGAAGACTTTTTAATTCTCTCATCATAGCACTTCTATCTATACTTAAATAATCGGCTAAATCTGTTAAAGAAAAGTGTAAAAGAAAAGTTTTATTTAAAGAACGTGCAGATAAAATATTAAAATATGTTAAAAGTTTATCTCTAATGCTTCTTTGAGAAAGAACCTCAATACGTATGTTTAAAGTTATAAATTTATCTAAAATTAAGTCTGGCAAAGTGTTTGAAATTATTTCATGAAATTTACAGTTCTTTCTACATTTTTTATGAAAGTTATCATAAGAATAAAATAATACTGAAGTTTTCTTTTTAGCTAAGACAAATAATTCGTTATTTGTGGTTAATTGATAAAAAACTTCTCCAAATAAGTCGTTGTTAGATAAATGTTCTATGATATTTTGACTACCATTAGATTCATATCTAATTAAATCAGCTTGACCATCTACTAAAAAGCATAGTTGGTTTCTATTAACTAAGTAAGTTGTTATTATTTCACCTTTTTCGAAGGTTTTTATTTGAGCTTTTGTACATTCATTAGAGAAATTTTTTATAAATTCTCCAATATCAATGTTTATTTTCATAAATGTCCTCCGATTTTTTATATAAATTATTGTAAAACGATAAAATGTAAAAACATTATAATATAAAAACGTTGCAAAAGCAACAAAAAAACAATAATTTTTGAAAACATATTATTTAAACTAACTTGTGTTTTATTAGAATTACAATATGTTCCGTAATAGGAAAATAATGGAAAAGGTTTGTAATATAAATGTAATATTTAAAAAAAGGCCTGAATTTGAGATGTTTTTTTACTCATATGAAATAAAATGAAAAATAGTTGCAGAAGCAACAAGCAATTTTTAAATAAATAGATATAATAGCATTGTCAAAGGGAGAAACTAAAATTTGGCAAGATTCAAATAGGGGAAGGAATGTGAAAAAATGAAGGTTATAAAAAGAGATGGAAGAGCAGTTGACTATGATAAAAGTAAAATAGCCGTAGCAATCGAAAAAGCAAATAAGGAAGTAAGAAGATCAGAAAGAGCAACTAAACAAGAAATTGAGGAAATAATCGAATATATTCAAGAATTAAACAAAAAAAGAATGTTAGTTGAAGATATTCAAGATATTATAGAGCAAAAATTAATGGAAATAGAAAGATTTGAACTTGCTAAGAAATATATAGTATATAGATACAATAGAGCCCTAGTTAGAAAAAGTAATACAACAGATGAATCCATATTAGGATTAATTAGAAATGAGAACCAAGAGCTAGCAGAAGAAAATTCAAACAAAAATACAATGCTTGCATCAACACAAAGAGATTACATAGCAGGAGAAGTTTCAAGAGATTTAACAAAAAGATTATTATTACCAGAAAAAATTAATAAAGCACATGAAGAAGGAATTTTACATTTCCATGATGCAGACTACTTTGTACAACCAATATTTAACTGTTGTTTGATAAATATTGGGGATATGTTAGACAATGGAACAGTAATGAATGGAAAAATGATAGAAAGTCCTAGAGGATTCCAAGTTGCATGCACAGTTACAACACAAATAATCGCAGCTGTTGCGAGTAATCAATATGGTGGACAATCTGTAGACTTAAAACATTTAGGTAAATATCTAAGAAGAAGTTATAATAAATTTAAAAAGCAATTAGAAGAAAAATATAAAGGAAAATTACCAGATGAAGTTATACATGATATTGCTGTACAAAGACAAAAAGCAGAATTAAAATCTGGTGTTCAAACAATACAATACCAAATAAACACATTAATGACAACAAATGGACAATCACCTTTTGTTACATTATTCTTACATTTAGAAGATGATGATGAATATATAGAAGAAAATGCAATGATAATAGAGGAAGTATTAAAACAAAGATTAGAAGGAATAAAAAACGAAAAAGGCGTATATGTAACACCAGCATTTCCTAAACTAATATATGTTTTAGATGAATGTAACTGCCTAAAAGGTGGAAAATATGACTACTTAACAAAACTTGCAGTTAAATGTTCAGCAAAAAGAATGTACCCTGATTACATATCAGCCAAAAAGATGAGAGAAAATTATGAAGGAAACGTATTTAGCCCTATGGGATGTAGAAGTTTCTTAACACCATGGAAATATGAAAACGGAAATTATAAATTTGAAGGTAGATTTAACCAAGGTGTTGTAAGTATAAACTTACCTCAAATAGCAAT
>CAKPGS010000036.1 GCA_934155165.1 uncultured Clostridia bacterium
GTAGAAGAATGGAAAGAAATTTTATATAATAGATTTGATTATGTATATGTATTAAACAGTGATGAATATTTTAATAGCAATTTTAATACAGCTTTTGAAAATAACGAGGTTAAAGAATGGACCTTATATAAAGTTGAAAAAAATAATGAAAATAAAGATATAAAATTAATTCCTATGGATATTTAATTTGGAGGTAAAAAAATGGTATATAATTTTGCAATTATATTTTCAATAATATTTATAATATTTATTTTGAATTTAGTAAGAAAAAATAAATTGGATGAAAAATATTCTATTTTATGGATTATATTTGGTTGTATAATATTAGCAGTATCAATATTTCCTGGAATAATAACAAGAATTGCACAAGTATTTGATATATATTATCCACCATCATTACTATTTTTAATAGGTTTTTTAATAATGGGAACATATATAGTTCATATAACAATGGTAATAACAAAACAAAATAAAATGATTGTAAAACTAACTCAAGAATTAGCGATTATAAAAGAAAAAAGCGAAGAAAAGGAGTAATCGAAAAAATGCTAGAAATGAAGAATCATACATTTGTAATTTGTGCATATAAAGAATCAAAATACCTTGAAGAATGTGTAAAATCAATAATTAATCAAACAGTAAAAAGTAATGTAATTATGGTTACAGCAACACCAAATAATTTTATAAAACAAATTGCGGATAAATATAATATTAATTTATACATAAATGAAGGAGAAAAAGGAATAGGACAAGATTGGAATTTTGGCGTTTCTAAAACAACAACAGATTATGTTACAGTTATTCATCAAGACGATGTGTATAAAGAAAATTATCTAGAAAAACTTATGAGCTATACTAATAAATATGATGATATTGTAATGTTTTTTACAAACTACAAAGAATTAAAAAATGGAAAAGTTATAAAACAAACAAGAAATTTGAAAATAAAAAACTTATTACTTACACCTGTAAAATTGTTTAGCAAATCTAGAAAAGCAAAAAGACTTTCTTTATCATTTGGTTCACCAATTTGTTGCCCTAGTGTTACATTAAATACAAAAATTGTAGGGAAAAAGCCTTATAAAACTGAATTAAAGTGCGATTTAGATTGGGATACTTGGTTAAGTTTAACAGAATATAAAGGTAGATACATATATGAAAAAGAAGTATTAATGAATCATAGAATACATGAAGAATCAGCTACATCAAAATTAATTGAAAATAATATAAGATTAGAAGAAGACTTGGAAATGTTCGGTAGATTATGGCCTAAAAATATTGCCAAGTTTATGATGAAATATTATTCTATAGCTGTAGAAACAAATAATATTGATAAGGTAAAAGAGGAAAAATAAATGAATAACTTTAGAAAAAATTTTATTTGGAATATATGTGGTACATCTTTAAATGCTTTTAATTCACTATTCTTTTTAATAATTGTAACAAGAATAAATGGACTAGAAAATGCGGGAATATTTACACTTGCATTTTCTACAGCTTGTATATTATATGTTATAGGTATTTATTCAGGAAGAATATTTCAAGTTACAGAAAATGGAAAAATAACAGACAAAGATTACATAGCTAGTAAAATTATAACAACAATTATTATGGTTATAATTTCAATTCTATTTGTAGTTGTAAAAGGATATTCTCTTTATAAAAGTTCTATATTTATATTATTATGTATATATAAAGCACTAGAAGCTTTTAGTGAAACCTTTTATGCTATATTACAAAAAAATGAAGAACTATATAAGGTAGGAAAATCATTATTTTTTAAATCGCTAATAGCTATAGTATTATTTTTAGTAGTTGATATTGTATTAAAAAATATAATAATTTCTTGTAGTATGATTATATTAGCAAATATTCTAATTATAGTATTTTACGATATTCCAAATACAAATAAAATAATAGATAAAAAAGAAAAAGCTTCAAAACAAAATGTTAAGCAAATATTTAAAACAGGTTTTTATACATTTGCAATAACTTTTTTAGGATTATATATACTTAATGCATCAAAATATGCAATCGACAATTTTATGTCAGAAGATATACAAGCAATTTATGGAATAATAATAATGCCAGCGACTGTTATGAGTTTATTTGGTCAATTTATTATACATCCATTTTTAAATAAGTTTGTAGAATATTGTAACAATAAAAAGCAAAAAGAATTTAATAATTTAATTATAAAACTAATAGGAAGTATTATTTTAGTTGGAGCCTTAGCATCAATTTTAGGATATTTCTTAGGAATACCAGTTTTAAATATTTTATATGGTATTGAGCTAGACAATTACTCAATACATTTGTTAGTTATAATAATTGCTGCAACATTATATACAATTGCTTTATTATTAAGTTCTATACTAACTACAGTAAGATATACATTTATTCAATTTATAATATATATGGCAAATACTATTCTTGCTCTTGCATTATCTAATATACTTGTAAAAAATTATGGAATAAATGGAGCTATAGGTTCATACTTTGCTGTAATGTTCTTATTGCTATTAATGTATGCAATTTCAACGAATGTAATATTAAAAAAAGTTTTTAAGGAGAAAAAAGATGAACAAGGTAACAATTGTAATTCCGGTATATAATTCAGAAAAATATATTGCAAAATGTTTAGAAAGTGTATTAAATCAAACATATAAAGATTTTGAAATATTAGTTATAAATGATGGATCTAAAGATAATTCTAAAACAATAATAGATGAATATGCTAAAAAATATCCTGAAAAAATTAAAGCAATACATCAAGAAAATAAAGGAGTTTCAATAACAAGAAACAATGCAATAAAAATGGTAAAAACGGAATACATAATGTTTATGGATAACGACGATTTTATTGATAAAGATTATATTGAAGTTCTAGTAGAAAATATTGAAAAAGAAAAATATGATGTTGTTATTAGTGGATATAGAAGACCAAATGAAAATGGAAAAATACTAAAAACTATGAAACTAGAAAACGAAGAATGGTCCAAAATGATGATTTTAGCACCTTGGGCAAAAATATATAGAACAAATTATTTAGTAGAAAACAACATTGAATTTTTAAATAATAATATAGGGGAAGATGTATATTTTAATTTACAAGCAATGTTAATTTCGAACAAAATAAAAATAATAGATTATGTTGGTTATAACTGGTTTTTTAACACAAAAAGTGTTTCAAATACAATTCAAAAAGATATAACAAAAATTGAGGTATTTAAATTATTAAATGAATGTTACAATGTTTTAAAAGAAAAAGGATTACTAGAAAAAAATTATGAATTAATAGAAATGCATTTTATAAGGTACATAATATGGTTTATATCATTTTCTACTAAAAGAATAGATAAAAAAATTATAGACGATTATTATGATAAATTATTTAATTGGTTACAAGAAAGATTTCCTAACTATAAACATAATAAATTAATAGGAATTAGAAAACCTAAAGGAGAAATTTTAGGAATTAGATTGCTTTATTTAATATTTATGATTGCCCATAAAATGAAATTAGGAAAATTATTAGTTTTCGTGTATAGTAAAATATAATTAACGAGGGGAAAAACGAATGAAAGAATTAATAAATTTTAAAAAATATAATTTAAAAACAATAATACTAACAATTTTATTGTTTGCTTGTGAATTTTTTGTTTCTATTATAATGAGCGTAAGTATTTTAAAGGCTGTATTATATAAAAACTATTTACATATTAATTCAAACAAATATATAATATTATCAGTTATAAGTGCTATAATTTTAATAGCTTTTATTATATATAATTTTGTAATTAAAGAAAGAAAAATAGAAAAAATATTTACCGCTATTGTAATACCTTTAGGAATGTTATATTTATTTTCTGTAGTACCATACCAAGTTCCAGATGAGGATGCTCACATAAAAAGAGCTTGGGATATTTCTAAAGGAAACATTATTAGCGAAATTAGTGATAATGGAGATAGTGATATAATTGTTCCAAAATTTTTAATAGAAAATAAAATTGATAAATATAAAGATTTAGACAAATATTTAAATGAAAATACTGATTATACAGATGGCGTAGAAACTTTTACAGGAGCACAAGCCTATATGGCAACAATGTATTTGCCTAGTAGTATAGTATTTTTTATAGCTAGAAAAATAGGTATAAATTTATTAATAGCTGTTTATTTAGCTAGAATTGCAAATTTTATAATATTTATTATATTTGCTTATTTTTCAATAAAAATAATACCATTTGGTAAATTAGTTATGTTTGTGTATTTATTAACTCCAATGTTTTTGGAACAAGCTGCATCTGTTTCTGCAGACTCACTAACTAATACATTTTTAATGTTCTTTATAGCGTATAGCTTATATTTGTTTAAAACAGATGTTAAATTAAGCAAAAAACATATTTGTTTATATGCTTTACTGTGTATTTTTATAGGAACTGCAAAATATACATATTTCCCATTGATAGGAATAGCATTACTTTTGTTAAAGAAAAAAGATGTAGAGCCAAAAGAAAAATGGTTGCTTACAATAATTAGTATTGTAGGAGTTACATTTATAGCAATAGCTGTATATTTACTTTCAACAAAATATGTTAATACAAGTCAAATACTTATAGATGGAAATGTGAATCCAAAAGAACAAATAAAATTTATAGAGAAAAATCCTATAAAGTATATGGGATACTTTAAAGATACAATTGTTAAATATATAGAATATTATACAGATACATTTCTTGGAAAAAAACTTGGAATGTTGAACATTGAAGTAAAACAATTTGCAATATGGGTTTTAGCAATATTGATGATTTTCGCTCCATTTTTAGAAAAAAACGAAGTAGAGTTAAACAAATGGGAAAAATTACTTTTTATAGGTATTTTTTGTATAATATTTATACTTATTCATGTAGGCTTATATTTAACTTGGTCTCCAGTTGGAGCTGATATAATTTCAGGAGTACAAGGTAGATATTATATTCCAATTGTAATACTATTACTATTAAGTATGGTAAAAAGTAATAAATATTTAGATGTAAAAAATGTATATTTAAAATATTCTATTTTATTAATACTAATAAATATTTCTGCTGTTGGAAGTATTGTAAGATTTTTTATATAATGGAAAAATTAACTATTGAAAATATAAAGTTTAATGTTATAATAAAAATATATAGTTTGAATAGGAGAATAAAATGAAAATTAAAAAATTATCAATAATACTTATAATTGCTTTTTTACTTGCTTTTATATGTTCAAATAATATTTTTGCTGAAACAGAAAATTCGGAAAAAAATATTGGCATCTCTTATACTACGCATGTACAAAATATAGGATGGCAAGATTTAAGAAAAAATGGAGAAATGGCAGGAACTTCAGGGTTAAGTTATAGATTAGAAGGAATAAAAATTAATCTCTTAAATGCACCTAAAAATGCAAAAATAAACTATCAAGTGCATGTACAAAATATAGGATGGCAAGGTCTAAAAGAAAATGGAGAAATGGCAGGAACTTCAGGATTAAGTTATAGACTAGAAGGAATAAAAATAAATTTAGAAAATTTAGATAATTATTCAGTAATGTATAGGGTACATGTGCAAAATATAGGATGGCAAGATTGGCGATATGATGGAGAAATGGCAGGAACAACAGGACTTGGATATAGATTAGAAGCGATAGAGATAAAAGTAGTGCCAAAAACAGAAAGAGGAATATTAAAAATAGAATCTCCAACTAAAAGCAAAGAAATAAATGACAATTTTGTAGATGTTAGTGGATGGTGTTTATCAAATACACTTGAAGACTCAATAAAAGTTATGGTGGATGATCAATATGTACAAAGCGATATAAAAAGAACTCCTAGAACAGATTTAGCAGAAATAACAGGAGGATATGGAAATTCAAAGTTAAATCCTAATGCAGGATACAATACAAGAATAGATTTAACAAATTATAAAGATGGAGTACATAATATTAAACTCGAGTTATATACTAAGAGTGGCAATTTAGCAGATACAAAATCTGTAACGATTAATTTAGATAGAAGTATGAAAATAAAATACACCACTCATGTACAAAATATAGGATGGCAAAATTATGTTAGAAACGGAGAAATGGCAGGAACTTCAGGATTAAGCTACAGATTAGAAGGGATAAAAATTGATCTTTTAAATGCTCCAAAAAATGCAAAAGTAAATTATCAAGTGCATGTACAAAACATAGGATGGCAGGGCTTAAGAGAAAATGGAGAAATGGCGGGAACATCTGGCTTAAGTTATAGATTAGAAGGAATAAAAATAAATTTAGAAAATTTAGATAATTATTCAGTAATGTATAGAGTACATGTACAAAATATAGGATGGCAAGACTGGCGATATGATGGAGAAATGGCAGGAACAACAGGACTTGGATATAGATTAGAAGCCATAGAAATAAAAATAGTTCCAAAAACAGAAAGAGGAATATTAAAAATAGAATCTCCAGCAAACAATTATGAGGTAAACACAAAAACTTTAAATGTAACAGGTTGGTGTATGTCTAATACGAATACAAATTACATAAAAGCTAAAATCAACAACAAAGAGGTAGCAACAACTGTAAATAGAAAATATAGAGGAGATGTATTAGGAACAACTGGTGGTTACGGTGGAGAAAAAATGAATCCAGAAGCAGGGTATGAAGCAGAAATTAATTTAGCAGACTATGAAGATGGAGACTATGAAGTAACTCTAGAATTATATTCTAATAATAATCAATTATTAGATACTAAAAAAGTAAAAATAGTAATTGATAGAACAATGAAAATTTTGTATTCTGCACATGTACAAAATATAGGTTGGCAAAGCTATGTTAGAAATGGAGAAATGATAGGAACAACAGGGCAAGGATTAAGAATAGAAGCTTTAAGAATTTCGTTAAAAAATGCACCAGAAAATGTAAAAATAGAATATCATGCTTATGTACAAAATATAGGATGGCAAAGTTGGCAACAAGATAATCAAATTGCAGGAACAATAGGCCAAGGATTAAGAATAGAAGCTATGGAAATAAAGCTTATAGACAGAAATACTAATAAAGAAATTCAAAATATGACAGTTGAATATCAAGCACATGTTCAAGGTGACGGATGGCAAAAAACAAAAGTTGATGGTGAAACAGCAGGAACACTTGGCGAAGGATTAAGAATAGAAGCATTTAAAATAATACTTGTTAATAAGAAGTTGCCAAGGGGAAAAATAGTATTGGAATCTCCAAGTAGAACAGTATTTACAGGAGACTCTGTAACAGTAAAAGGCTGGGAGATGTCAACACAATCTGCCAATAGTAAAATTGAAATATATATAAATGGAAATTTAACATCATTGCCAATAACAAGAACAAATAGAACAGATATACAAAATATATATACATTTTATGGCGATGCAAAAGTAAATCCAAATCCTGGTTATAGCTTTACAATAGATTTAACTAATTATACAGAAGGAATATACAATATAGAAATTCGATTATATTCTCAAGATAAATCAAGACTTTTAGATACAGTTTATAAAAAGATTTCTGTAATAAAAGGTGTAAAGTTTGGTATTGATGTTTCAAAATGGCAAGGAAAAATAGACTGGAATAGAGTGAAACAAGAAGATGTTAATTATTCAATAATTAGAATTGGATATGGTCAAACAGTAAGTAAAAATAAAGATGCGTTTTTTGAAGCAAACTATAATTCATGTAAACAAAATGGAATTCCAGTAGGTGTATATTTATATAGTTATGCACTAAATGTAGAAGAAGCAAGATTAGAAGCAGAAGCATGTAAAAGTTGGCTAGAAAACAGAAATTTACAATTACCTGTATTTTGGGATGTTGAAGATAAATGTCAAAGTAACATTGATAGAAATACATTAACAGCAATGGCAGATACTTTCTGTTCTACAATAGAACAAGGAGGAAAATATAAGGCTGGTATATATGGTAATAAAAATTGGCTAACTAATAAATTAAATATGGGATATTTACAAGAAAAATATGATGTTTGGGTAGCACAATATTATCATGAATGTACATATGATGGTAGATATGACATATGGCAATATTCTAGTGAAGGATATATATCAGGAATAAGTGGTAAAGTGGATTGTAATTATTTTTACAAAAAATATTAAAAAGTAAACCTTCGGGTTTACTTTTTTTTGGATAAATGATAAGATATTGAAGGATAAGAAAAGAGAGGAATTTTATGGAAAAAATAATAGATCTATACAAAAAATATGAAGAAATAATAAATTATTTAATAATAGGAGTATTAACAACAGTTGTAAACTTAGCAGTGAAGTATGCTTTATTATTTACAGTTTTAAATGCAAGTGATGCAACGCAGTTGCAAATAGCAGTAGTTATTTCTTGGGTAGTTGCATGTATATTTGCATATATTACAAACAGAAAAATTGTATTTAAAAGTAAGTCAAAGAAAATTTTAAAGGAATTTACTGCATTTGTTAGTGCGCGTTTGTTTACATTATTTTTAGAAATGTTAATAATGTTTGTATTTGTTACATTATTGAAATTAAATAGTAATTTATGGGTTGTAGTTTGGTCACTAGTTGCACAAATTGTAGTAATTGTGGTAAACTACATGCTAAGTAAACTTGTAATATTTAAAAAGGAGAAAAAAGATGAAGAAAATTAGTATAATAGTTCCAGCTTATAATGAAGAAGAATCTATACCATATTTAGAAAAAAGATTAGTTGCGTTAATGGATAATATGAAAAACTATGAATTTGAAGTATTATTTGTAAATGATGGAAGCAAAGATAAAACGCTAGAATTAATAAAAGAATTGAGAGAAAGAGACGAAAGATTTTGCTATGTTAATTTTTCAAGAAATTTTGGAAAAGAAGTTGCAATGATAGCAGGACTGGATTATGCAACAGGAGATGCAGTAATTTTAATAGATGCAGATTTGCAAGATCCACCAGAACTAATACCAGAACTTGTTAAATACTGGGAACAAGGTTATGATGATGTTTATGCGAAAAGAAAATCTAGAAAAGGTGAAACATTCTTAAAAAAATTCACATCTAAAATGTATTATAAAGTACTTCAAAGTTTAACAAATGTTGAAATACAGAAAGATACAGGAGATTTTAGATTATTAGATAGAAGATGTGTAAATGCACTAAAAAAATTAAGAGAATCTCAAAGATGTTCAAAAAGTATTTTCAGTTGGATAGGATACAACAAAAAAGAAGTATTATATGATAGAGACCCAAGAGTTGCAGGAAAAACAAAATGGAATTACAAAAAATTAGTAGACCTAGCAATAGATGGAATAACATCTTTTACAACATCGCCACTTAGAATATCTACATATTTAGCAATACCAACATTTTTGGCACTTGTAATTTATTTTATATATGTAATTGTAAAATGTATTAGATTAAGCGTAGCAATACAAGCATTTCAAGCAATTATATTATTAGTATTATTCTTTTCAGGAATACAAATTATGTTATTTGGAATAATTGGAGAATATTTAGGACGTATATTTAACGAAACTAAAAATAGACCATTATATTTTGTAGATGAATATAATGGAGAAAAAGAAATGAATAATTAAAATTTTGTACAAGGTTTAATAAAAAAGCCTTGTACTTTTTTAAGGTAAATGATAAGATATACAGGAAATAAAATTAAGAGGTGATAAAATGAAAATTTTAATTACTGGAGCAAACGGAATGCTTGCAAAAGAAGTAAAAGAAAGGTTCGAAAATGAAAATGAACTTATACTTACAGATGTAAACGACTTGGATATAACAAATGAACAAAAAGTTATGGAATTTGTAAAAGAATGTAGACCAGATTACATAATTAATTGTGCAGCATTTACAGCTGTAGATAAAGCAGAAGAATGCTATGAATTAGCAGACAAAATAAATGGAGATGGACCAACAAATTTAGCTAAAGCAGCTAAAGAAAACAAGGCAAGATTAGTACATATATCTACAGACTATGTTTTTGGGGGAGATTTAAGTTTAGATAAAGATTATAAAGAAGATGATAAAAAAGCTCCTGTTACCGTATATGGAAAAACAAAATTACATGGAGAAGAAGGTATTGAGGAAAATCTTGAAGAATATTATATTTTTAGAACAGCATGGTTATATGGAATAGGAGGAAACAATTTTGTAAAAACAATGACAAAATTAGGTTCATCAAGAGATGAATTAAATGTTGTATCAGACCAACACGGAAGTCCTACATATGCAAAAGATTTAACAGAAATTATATATCAAGCAATAACAAAACAAATACCATATGGAATATACAATGCAACAAATGAAGGATATACAACATGGTACGATTTCACAAAAGAAATATTAGAAGAACAAGGAATCAAATGCAAAGTAAATCCTGTTACAACAGAAGAATATATAAAAATGATGAATGTTGTACAAGCAAAAAGACCATTTAATTCACAAATGTCAAAAGAAAAATTAAAAGAACAAGGAATAAACGTACCAAACTGGAAAGATGGATTAAAAAGATATTTGGAGGAAGCAAAAAATGAAGAATAGAAAAGGAATTATATTAGCAGGAGGAAGTGGAACAAGACTATATCCATTAACAATAGCTATATCAAAACAAATTATGCCAGTATATGATAAACCAATGATATACTATCCATTATCTGTATTAATGGAGGCAAAAATAAAAGATGTTCTAATAATTACAACACCAAGAGATAATGAAACATTTAAAACTCTACTTGGAGATGGAAGTAAGTGGGGAATGAACTTTGAATATGCTATTCAAGATAAACCACGAGGATTAGCAGAGGCGTTTATAATTGGAGAAAAGTTTATAGGCAATGACAATGTTGCAATGATCTTAGGAGACAATATGTTTTATGGAGAGCATTTTGCAGAAAAACTAAAATCTGCAAATGAAAGAGAAGAAGAAGCAACAATATTTGGTTACTATGTAAAAGATCCTAGAGCATATGGAGTAGTAGAGATAAATAATGAAGGACAAGCAATATCAATAGAAGAAAAACCAGAAAAACCAAAATCAAACTACGCAGTACCAGGACTATATTTCTATACAAATGACGTTATAGAAATTGCCAAAAATGTAAAACCATCAGCAAGAGGCGAAATAGAAATAACAACAATAAACGAAGAATATATGAACAGAAAACAACTTAAAGTAGAAAAACTAGGAAGAGGAATGACATGGTTTGATACAGGTACACATGATGCATTACTAGAAACAGCAAGCTTTGTACAAACAATAGAAAAAAGACAAGGATTGCAAATATGTTCACCAGACGAAATAGCATACAAAAACGGATGGATAACAGCAGAAGAATTATCAACACTAGCAGACCAATATATAAAAACAGAATATGGTCAATATTTGAAGGATATTGCTTTAAATAAATTTGGTGAAGAATAA
>CAKPGS010000037.1 GCA_934155165.1 uncultured Clostridia bacterium
ATGTGGTGTTATTACTGAATCTATTCCTTTTTCACTTACTTGTGTATATACTTCTGTTAAAAATTCTTTTAAGTTGTCATTTAGCGGTGACCTACTTTTCTCTTTTTCCCAATATTCTAGTTGTGAACTTTTTTTCCATTTTTTACCGTTATATACCAGTCCTGCTGCTAACGTATCACATACCATTTCTACTGTATATTTATATGGCATTATTGGTCTTGGAATTTTTGACCTTGGATCGTTCCAATATTCTGGATGATGTTTATTTCTTCCTTTATGGTGTAACCATGCTTTAGAATAACCATTTGCTTTTTTTGCTGCAACAATCGGGCTACTTGTTCCCTGATAATACTTTACAGACTCCCAAAATTCTGTTGGTGAAAATTTTGATAAATCATGAACTAATCCTCTAAACGGTATTCCTGCTTTGCAACATAATTTAAAAACAACCCATTTGTGAGTACATACAGTATTCAAGTGCTTAAATATATTTACTACTACCATGTATTCCCCTTTTCTATTTATTCAAATTTTTTTCCAACTTCTAATTCGTTTCCTCTTAAAAAATCACACACATTCATTTTTTTTGAATTTTCTGGTTGAATAATATTTATCTTTAATGCTCCATCTTTTGTTTTTACATATAAGCCTTGTTTTTCATTTGAAATTAAAATTGTTCCTGCATCTTCGTTTTTATCTTCAAAGCTATTTTCTTCGGCTATTTCAACAGACCAAAACTTATATTTCTTTCCATCTAAAAATGAATATGTTCCCATTATAGGATTTAGTCCTCTAGTTAAATTTTTAATTTCTAACGATGTTTTTTCTTGCCAATTTATTTTAGATAGTTCTTTATTAATCATTGGAGCCATTGTATAATTATCTCCTTGTTTTGTTCTTGTTATAGTTCCATCTTCAATTTTATTTAAAGTTTTTACTAAAACCTTTCCTCCAATAACAGATAACTTATCCCACAACACTCCTGTTGTTTCATTTTTATCTATATCAACTTTTTCACAAATTAAAATATCTCCTGTATCCATGCCTTCGTCCATTTGCATTGTTGTTACTCCGGTTTTACTATCTCCATTTATTACAGCCCATTGAATTGGAGCTGCACCTCTATATTTAGGAAGAATAGATGCATGCACATTTATGCAACCATATTTAGGTATATCTAAAATTTCTTTTGGAAGTATTTTCCCATATGCTACAACACAAATAACATCTGGATTTAATTCTTTTATTTTTTCAATAAATCCCGTGTTTTTCTTTACTTTTTCCGGTTGATAAATTTCTAATTTCTTTTCAAGTGCAAATTCTTTAACAGGAGAATAGCACATTTTCATACCTCTGCCTTTAGGTTTATCTGGATTTGTAACAACACCTATAATTTCTTCTCCTGCCTCATAAATGCTTTTTAATGATTCTGCTGCAAAATCTGGTGTACCCATAAATAAAATTCTCAAAATAATTCCTCCTGATTAGTTAATGTTTTTATATTATCCAAGAAACAAATAATTTTATTTTCAAATTCCGTTCTCCAAACGTTTTAAGACATATAAAATATTCGAATTTTTGAGCCACGGTCTCTAATTATATGTAATAGTCGGGTCGAACTCGTTTTCAAATATAAATTATTTGTTTCTTCCTAATTCTAGAAAATTAATTAATTCTCAGGTTCAACGTATTGTAATGTTCCTGGTATTATTTTTGTAACAAACACTATTCCGTTCAAATGGTCTACTTCATGGCTTATTGCTTGTGCTAGTAGTCCTTTTGCTTTTAATTTGAATTTTTTACCTTCTCTATCTAAAGCTTCTACTTCTACTTCTTTTGGTCTTATTATTTTTGCAAATTGATTTGGAAAACTTAAACATCCTTCATCACATTCTTGTTCTCCTTTTTCCTTTTTTATAACAGGATTTATAAATACTATTGGACCATTATCATCGTATAAGTCTATTACTACAACTCTTTTTAATACTCCAACTTGTTGTGCTGCAAGTCCTACTCCATTTAGATGATGCATTGTTTCTATCATATCATCTATTAATATTTGGATTCTTTCGTCTATATTTTCTACCTCTCTTGCATGTTTTTTTAGTATTTCGTCTCCTTCTGTTCTAATATTTCTTATTGCCATTTTATTTGCCCCCTTATGATAAATTATTTGGATTTATATCTACAATTACTCTTGTATTTTTATAATTTTGTGCATAATATTTATTTAAAAGTTCATTTATATTTGTAATAATTTCTTCTGTAACCGTTGTTTTTAGTATCATTCGCCATCTATACCTATTTTTTATTTTATCTATTGGTGCTGGCATTGGTTTTAACAATATTCCCTCTATATTGTATTTTTTTAAATTTTCATATAAAAATTTTGATACTTCAACTACTTCTTTGTAAATATTACCGTTTATTCCGAACATTATTATATCGCAAAATGGCGGATATTTCAACATTTCTCTTAAATGAATTTCAGCATTATAAAATAAATTGTAGTCTTGTTTTTGTGCATATTGTACACAAAAATTATCTGGATTGTAGGTTTGTATTATAACATTTCCAGGAAGTTTTTCTCTACCAGCTCTTCCAGCTACTTGTACAAGTAAATCAAACGTTGTTTCACTTGCTTTATAATTATCTATATTTAAACTACTATCTGCTGCAATTACTCCAACCAAGGTTACTTTTGGAAAATGATGACCTTTAACTACCATTTGTGTTCCAATTAAAATATCTATATTTTCTTCTTTAAACTTGTTAATAATTAATTCATGTGAATTCTTCTTTGTTACTGTATCTACATCCATTCTAATTGTTGTTGCTTCTGGGAAATATTTTTTTACTTGTTCTTCTAGCTTTTGAGTTCCAGTTCCAAAGTATCTTACTTTTTCACTTTTACACTCTGGGCAAACTTTTATAATGTTTTCTGTGTGTCCGCAATAATGGCATTTAAGCATATTTTCTTTTCTATGATATGTTAAACTAATATTACAATTTGGACATTTAGCAACATATCCGCAATCTCTACACATTATAAAAGTCGAAAAACCCCTTCTGTTTAAAAATAAAATTGTTTGTTTTTTATTTTTTATATTTTCTTGAATTAAGTAATATAATCTTCTACTTAGCATACTTCTGTTGCCCTCTGCTAGTTCGTTTCGCAAATCTACTATTTCTACATTTGGCAAATTAGAATTATTCGCTCTTTTGGTTAGTTCTATTAGAGTAATTTCTTTTTGTTTTGCTTTGTAATATATATCAACAGATGGTGTTGCACTGCCTAGTACAAGTGGAATGTTATTTTGTTTTGCTATAATTTTAGATATTTCTTTTGCATTATATCTTGGATTCATTTCAGATTTATATGAATCATCGTGTTCTTCATCTATTATAATTATTCCCAAATTTTTAATAGGAGCAAATATAGCAGACCTCGCACCTATTACAATTTTAGCATCTCCATTTTTTATTTTATTCCATTGGTCATAACGTTCTCCAACAGACAATTTACTATGAAGTACAGCTATTGTTTCCTCTCCAAATCTTGCTATAAATCTATCTACCATTTGTGGAGTTAAACTTATTTCTGGAACTAGCACGATTGACGTTTTCTCTTGTTTTAATACGTTTTCAATTAATTGCATATATACTTCTGTTTTTCCTGAGCCTGTTACACCGTATATTAGAAATTCATTAAATTCATGTTCTATAATGCTTTTATTTATGGTGTTAAAAGCTAACTGTTGTTCTTCTGTTAATTTTCTTTTTTCATCTCTTTGTATATTTTTATGTATGAATGGATTTCTTTCAACTTCCTTTGCAACAATTTCTACAAATCCGTTTTTTTCTAGTGTTTTTACTATTGCTCTACTTGCTTCTGTAAACATTTCTATATCTGAAACTGTTGCTTCTTCATTTTCTTCTAAAAATTTTAATACTCGTATTTGCTTTTCAGATTTTATTATTTTATTTTCAATAGCATTCTCAATTTCATCTGCTTCTTTTGCTAAATACACAAAATTAATTAATTTTTCTTTTGTTCTGTTTTCTAGTTCTTTTGTTCCTGGTGGTAACATAAGCTTTAAGCAGTCTGAAATATTGCAAAAATATCTATTAGCCATCCATTTTGCAAGTTCAATATTTTCTTTTGAAAATGCTTGCTCTTCAAATTTAACTATATCTTTTATTTTGTATTTTGAGCTTTCTTTTATATTTATTACAAATCCATCTTCTAGCTTTTTACCATTTCCAAATGGAACTAATACCCTTGAACCAATTTTAATTTTATTTTCTAATTCTTTTGGAATATTGTAATCGAAAACTCTATTTAATGTTTTTACTATACTATTAATAATTATTTCTGCTACCATTTTTATCTCCTATAATTTTGTATAGTATATCAAATATATGTTTTTTTGACAAGAAAAAAGAGAGTTTCAATTTTGAAACTCCCTTTGGCAATCATGGTAAATGTTTTTTCTTCGTATTCTTTATAGATGATTCTACAGCAAATATATTTAACTGTTTATACATTTCTTCTTGAATACGCTTTTCTTCTTTTTCCCTTATAAACTTTTTTATTTTATTATTATAGCATTCACAAGAAACAATGTAATCTTTCCATCTTTTGAAAATTTCTTGGTCATGTATAGAAAGAGTATTTCCATCAGCTAAATTAATTTTTTGTCTTAAATTAAAAAATTTATATGAAAAAAACATTTTTTCAACTGCATTTTTAAAAATTTCAGCAGGTCTTGTAATCTTTTCTGCCATAATGTTGTCTATTTCCTGCCTTAATTGTTCTTCGTTCAAGTCGAATATTTTTAAAATTCTTTTTTCTTCCTTGGAATAAAGAACTATATTGTTTTCATAAGCTATTAAGCCTTCGTTAATTGTATTCATATAAATTTTCCTCTACATTTTATCTGGACAATGATTTCTAATGTGTTTTATTGTTTTAGTTTTATTACTTATTAAATATCCTAATATGACATTTTCTTCTTCTTTGAATTTTTTTCTTTCTTCATTTCTTTTTTTATTGAATTCCATTTTTTTTATAAATCTTTCATCATTCAATATAAACTCTTCACATACTTTATAAATTTTTTGGTCATATAGAATATATTCCTTTTGATCTTTAACAAACTTTTTAGAAACATTGCCAAAATATTCACCTGTTAGATTTTCTACTGCAATTTTAAACATTTCATTCGGTCTTAATATCTTTTCATCCATTATTTTACTAATTTCATTTAATAATGTTTCTTGACTCAAATTAAATGTTTTTAATATTTCTTCTCCTTCCGCTTGAACAATTACATTTTTAAATGCATATAACCGTTTCACCTTTTTTGCCATAAAATTCCTCCTTTTAGATTAATAATAACTTTATTTTAGCATATTTTAACATAATATTCAATAAAATAAGCGTACTTTTAAAGCAATTTAAAAAATCGCTTTGAAAGTACGCCACCTTTTATTCACTTAACCATTTTTTGTATTCTTTTTCTATTACATCTGCTGTATCTTCTGGTGTTTGTTTTGTTGTATCTATTACTAAATCGTAATTTGATTCGTCTTCTTTTCTTACTCCATATAGGTTCCAATATCTTTCATTTTCTAATGTATATCTTTTTATTAAGTCTTGTTTTTGTTCTTCTAATGTACTAAAATTTTCTGAGCTTTTTCTTAGTTTGTCATTTAATGCTCTTTTTGCTGCAACATCTATATCAACTTTTAAATATACTTTAAATGATTCTGGTACTGCATACCAACCTAAACGTGCATCTATTATAAAGTTATCGTGTGTTTTTGCATATTCTGCTGCACTATTTTCTATGTCTCTATCTATTTCTGGATGTTCTTTTACATAAATATTAAAACTTGTAACATCCATTCCACTTTCTCTTGCAAGTTTTCTGAAATAATCTCCATTTTTGTATATTCCATAATTTAATCTTTCCATTAAAACTTTAGATACAGACCCTTTACCACTTGCAAGTTCTCCTCCAAGAGAAATAATATGTTTCTTTGCCATTTTTTACTCCTTAATTATATTTTTGTAACTTTTCCTTCTGCTATTTCATTTACTGCAAGTGTTACTGGTGATTCTTCGTTAACATCTGTCATTGCTTTATCTCCTGCTGCAATTTGTCTAGCTCTTTTTGCTGTCATAACAACTAATGTGTATCTGTTGTCTACTCCTTTTATTTTTAGTAATTGATTTACACTTGGTTTTACCATCATTTTTACATTCCTCCTAAATCTTCTTTTTCTTCTTTATCTAATCTTCCTGCAACTGTTTCTGGTTGAACAGCAGATAAAACTACATGTCCAGAGTCCATTATAACAACAGCTCTTGTTCTTCTTCCGCAAGTTGCATCTATAGCATTTCCTGACTCTTTTGCCTCTTGAACAATTCTTTTTATTGGTGCAGATTCAGGGCTTACTATTGCAACAATTCTATTTGCTGAAACTGTATTTCCAAAACCAATATTTATTAATTGCATTTTTGTTTCCTCCTATTCAATATTTTGAACTTGTTCTCTAATGTTTTCAATTTCTGTTTTTATGTTTATAACTTCATTTGTTATTTCTAGGCAATTTGCTTTTGAACCTATTGTATTTGTTTCTCTGTTCATTTCTTGAATTATAAAGTCTAACTTTTTGCCTATTGTAATATATTGTTTTTCATTTATAAGACTTTCAAATTGTTCTATATGACTTTTTAATCTTGTAACTTCTTCTGCTATTGAACATTTATCTGCATATATTACAACTTCTTGTTCTAATCTTTGTTTATCTACTTCACTAGATTTTAAGATTTCTTTTATTCGTGCTTCTAATTTTACTACATAATCTTCAATAAGTCCAGTAGAAAGTTCAGAAACTTTTTCTACTTTGTTAAGAATATCTTTAATTCTAGCTTGCATGTCTCTTGCAAGTTCGTTGCCTTCTTTTTGTTTCATTTCCATAAAATTGTTTATAGCTTCTTTTAACGGTATTGAAATTTCACTTTTTATTTGTTCTTCATCATCTTCGCTTTTTATTTCTAATACATCTGGCATTTTTGAAACATTTACTGCTGTAATGTCATCTTTAACGCCATAATCTTCAACTAATCTTCTAAGTGATTTTATATACATTTCTGCAATTTCATTATTTACACTTACATTTTTTCCAAGTGAACTGCAATTATTAAAAGTTATATTAACATCTATTTTACCTCTTGAAACATTTTTTAATACTTCTTTTTTTATAAATTCTTCTAAATAGCTTATATTTCTTGGTAAACGTACAGATACATCTGAATATTTATAATTTACAGATTTTATTTCTACTATATATTCTCTACCTTCCACCTGATATTTGGCTCTACCAAAGCCTGTCATACTTTTTAACATTTAGTTACACCTACTTTCTTTTTCTTGATGTTACTTTTGCTTTTTGTGGTTCTTCTTTTTTTGTTATTTCTTCAATATCTGTTAAAGTTTTTAAATATTCTTTTTTTGTTTTATTATATATTAATATATCTTTTATTAAGTAATATATTGAAAATGCATATGCAAATAAAGCTAAATAAAAAATATATTTAAGCTCTTGAACCTTGCATATATATATACTAAACATTGTAACAATTGATAATATTAAAACTTCTATTCCAGTATACATTGATTTTACACTTTCTTTTTTGTAACTATATTCAAAAATAATTATTGATAATATTCCTAAACACATTGTATACACTTTTAATAGATTAATATAATTTATTTCTTCTATGTGTTTATTTCCAAATATTAGAGAAATAAAATACATCATTATCGCAATAGCCATTAAAATATTTTCTAGTATTTTTTTATTTACTTTGTTTTCTAACTCTGGTGGCATTTTTTTAGTTTTCTCTATTTTTTCTTCCAATTCATTTATTATCTTTTCTTCTTCCATTGCCTTCTCCTTTTATATTAATTAAAATCTCCTAATTCAAACATTAAAATGCTTGTTAATGAAATTGCAACAGTTTCTGTTCTTAAAATTCTATTCCCTAGTGTAACTATTTTTGCTCCATTTTCTTGTAATTCTTGTATTTCTTGTTTATCTATTCCGACCTTCTGGTCCTATTACTATCGCTATTTTACTAATATTATCTTTACTTTTTAATTTATCTATTTCATCTTTTATACTATAGTTTTCTTCATTTTCATAGGCTACAATCACACTATCAAATTCGTTTATTTGGCTAGCTAATTTGTTTACATTACATACATTATTTACTTTTGGTATAATATCTCTCCCACATTGTTTTGCTGCTACTTCGACAATTTTTTGCCATCTTTCTATTTTCTTTAATCTATCTTTTTCTTTTAATTTAACAACACAATTTTTCATCTCTAAAGGTACAAACTCATAGACCCCAAGTTCAACACATTTTTGAATTACAAGTTCCATTTTTTCTTGTTTCGGTAATCCTTGAAAAACTGTTATTTTTAAATCAGATTCAGCCTTACTGTCTGTTTTTTTACAAACTTCACATTCAATTTTATTATCTAATATACTTTTTATAGAACATAAACAATTTTCTCCTGTAGATTTATTGCAAACTTCCAATTCATCTCCAATATTTTTTCTAAGTACATTTTTTATATGATTATAATCTTCAACAATATATATTTTATTTTCTTTTATATTTTCATTTTCTACAAAGAATTTCGGCATTATAATTCCTCTCTTTTTTTAACTTTAAAAATTATATCATTTTATACATAAATATTCAAGGTTTAAAATAAAGCTAAAATTAGACAAAAATATACCATACAAACAATTAATTTCATTTTTCTTGTTTGTATGGCTTTTTTATTACTATTCTATTTCCATAAGATTCAATTTAGTTCCAACATTTAAACATACAACTGGACGTAATCCTGTATGCAACATATCTTTTGAATATCCATATACGTATCCATCATGTGTTACTTGAAATATAAGTTCATAACTGTAAGCTGGGGAAGCAATCCAATACCTTGTTACCCAACTATCACCATCTTTAACTTGACTTTTATGTGGATAATATAATGAACTATTTTCATATTCTTTTATATTACACATATTAATATAAGTATCATTTGCTATACCTTTTCCAACATAATATCCATATTCTTTTGTATTATTACATAATAATTGTTGATTTCCTTCCCATGAAAACTTTTCATTCCAGCTTTTCATCCACATTTCTATTGTTGGTGCCCCTATTGCATACAAGGCTTTTCCTGTACCATTTCTATTATCTAAAAATTCTGTCCAATTATCTGTGTTTAATAACGTTGATATAACTTTTGCATTTTCATATGAGCTTTCCTCTACCTTGAATCTATTTTCTATATTAAACAAATCATTATGATTCATTTTTTGCATTTCTGGAACATTTTTCCAATATACTTGGTACTTTCCACCTTGTGTCATTTTACTTTTACTTATATCTACCTTATCTACTTCTACATAATCTCCAGCTATTAAGAATATATTTGTCCCATTTGAATAAAATACTTTCCAATCAGTTTGTCCATTATCTGATTCAAAATTTTTCACTGCAGTTCCATAATAAGTTACTGGATCACTTTTTATCTTCGCAGCATCAACATTATTATACACCTTATTAACTTTTTGGTTTTCTAATATTTTTGATTGTTTTTTATTTTCTGCTTTATCATATGCTATTGTATATACATTATATATTCCCTTAGATAATTTTATTTCACTTGTATCATACTTTGTATATTTTTCTTCCGTTGAGCTTCTAACATAATATTCGTATCTTGCTATTCCGCTACATGCATCTGTATCTGTTGCTTCTGCATCTTCTGCCTCCGCATTTATTTTTAAACCTTCATCTGTATTTTCTGCTGTTATTTCAAAATCTTTTGGTGCTAATTTATCTATATTGGTTACACTTATTGTTTTGGTTTCTGTTTTTCCATTTGAATCTTCTACTGTATATGTGTATGTTCTATTTGTATCCACTCCTGTATAATCTATTGAATATGACTTTTGATTATTCTGTGGCTCTAATACATTACCATCTTCTGTTGTTATTTTCTTTATTCCATTTGGATTTTTTATTGTTATTAATATATCTTCTGCTTTATTTGTGTATCCACTTTTGGGTATTTCGTTTTTTATTTCTAGACCTATTGTTGTTCCTGTTGCTTGTTCTAAAATCCTTGCTTGCAATTTATCATTTATTTCAAAATTATAACTTTTATAAATTCCTGTTACTTTTGTTATTGATTCTTCATCATTTGGATTTACACTTATTTCTGTTGTATTTTGTATTCTTGCTACTTCAGTTTGAAAATTTTCTTGTATATCCTTCAATGTTAAAGTTTTTCCTTTTTCTGCTGAATCTGTTTGCATTTCCAGCACACACATTCTTAATTCTTCTTCGTATTGAGCTATTTCTGTTTTATTTTTCGCTACACTTGCTTTTCTAAATATTCCATTTTCTCCTATTACCATGTTTAAGGTTATTCCCGCTAGAATTAATAGTACAATTA
>CAKPGS010000038.1 GCA_934155165.1 uncultured Clostridia bacterium
TAATAGCACTTATTTGTGGAATATCTGGACGTGGAGGATACTACGGAGGAGGATCTTCAGGAGGATCTTCAGGAGGATTCTCAGGTGGAGGATTTTCTGGAGGTGGAGGTTCTTCTGGTGGAGGAGGAAGCTCAAGAAGTTTTTAAAAATTATAATGTATAAGCTAGCTTAAATTGAACATAATTTATTTAGGTGATAAATGTGTTTATAGAATTTATTAAGCTAGTTATTTATATTATATTAATAATTATAATTTCAAAATATATGCTAGTAAAATTGTTAAGAAATATTGCAGAAACTTTAAATTTAAAAGCAAAAACAGTTGGAAATATAGCAGGTTTTGCAACTTCTATACCAGAATTGTTTACAGTTACTCTAGCAAGTATTTCTGGTCTGGCAAGTACAAGTTTATACAATATTATAAGTTCAAATGTTATAAATTTAATACAATATTTAGCAACTGTAGTAATTAATAAAAATACTAAAGTATTAAAAAATAAAGCTCTAATAATAGATTTATTTATTGCTTTAATAACAATAGCAATTCCACTTTACATGATAAATGCCAATGTAAAATTAGGGGTTACATTTGCAATATTTTTAGTTATACTATTTTTATTCTTTTATAAAATAAATTCAAATGCTCATAAATTATATTTAGAAAAATATGATAAGGAAATAGAAAAAGAATTTGAATTAGAATATGAAAAAGAAATAAAAAACAAAAAGAATAATAAATTACTAATAGTAAAATACTTAATATATCTAATAATAATAGGAATTTTATTATATTTTGTAGGAGACAAATTAAGTAATAATTTAGAGAATTTATGCTATATATTTAATGTACCAGAATACATTATAGGAATAATACTTGGATTTGGTACAAGTATTCCAGAATTAATAACATTTTTTGAAGCACAAAGAGGAGAAAAAAGTAAGGAAGAAGAAAAACTAGGAGTAATAGAAGCAACAAATAATTTATTAATGTCAAATATGTTAAATTTATTTATAATACAAGCAATAGGTATTTTTTTAATATCAATTATAAAATAGCAAAAATAAGTAATATAAAAACCATATATCTTATATAATTAAATAGATATATGGTTTATTTTTTTAATGTAAACTATGTACAAAAAAATAATTTAGATATATAATATAGTCGCAAAATAATATTTAATGGAGGAATAAGTATGAATCTAAAAAATATATTACAAGGAATAGAAAATATTAAAGGAAAAGGAAATTTTGACATAGAAATAGAAAACATAGAAAGCGATTCAAGAAAAGTAACAAAAAATGGTTTATTTTTTGCAATAAAAGGTTTTGCAGTTGATGGAACAGATTATATAAACAGTGCTGTTGAAAATGGTGCTATTGCAGTAGTTATAGAAGATGAAAAAGACATTAAAAAAATAGAAAAAATAAATGATATAACAGTTGCTTTAGTACCAGATATAAGAAAAGCAATGGCAATATCTGCTTGTAATTTTTATGATAATCCATCAAAAAAATTAAGGTTAGTTGGAGTTACTGGAACAAAAGGAAAAACAACAACAACTTTTATGGTAAAAGAAATATTAGAAAAACAAGGTTATAAAGTAGGATTAATAGGAACAATAGCAAATTACATAGGTGAAGTATGCCTTGGAGATAGCAGTAGGACAACACCTGAAAGTATAGAACTACAAAAATTATTTGCAAGAATGGTAGAAGAAAAATGTCAAGTAGCAGTTATGGAAGTTTCTTCACAAAGTTTAAAGTTAGATAGGGTATATGGATGTGATTTTGATATAGGAGTATTTACAAACTTTTCAGAAGACCATATAAGTGAACATGAACATCCAGATATGGAAGATTATTTTAAATCTAAATGTAAATTATTTGATATGTGCAAAACAGCATTTATAAATGTAGATGATTTATATGGAGAAAAATTAAAGAAAATAATCCCTTGTGAATTTGCTACATATGGAATAGATAATTCATGTAATTTACTTGCAAAAGATATAACAATAACAAATTCTTATGTGGATTTTAAAGTGAAATTAACAGATAGAAATGAAAGAGTAAAAGTAGATATACCAGGAAGATTTACTGTTTATAATGCACTTGCTGCAATTTCTATAGCTTTAAAATTAGGATGCTCATCAGAAAATATAAAAGAAGCTTTATTAGAAATAAAAGTACCAGGAAGAAGTGAGCTTGTACCTAATAAAAAAGGCTTAACAATAATGATAGATTATGCTCATTCACCAGAAAGTTTGGAAAACATATTATCTGCAGTTAAATCTTATACACGAGGAAAGGTAATTTCAGTTTTCGGATGTGGTGGAGATAGAGATACTTCTAAAAGAGCAACAATGGGAGAAATATCTGGAAGAATTGCAGACTATACAATAATAACATCAGATAATCCACGTACAGAAAAACCAGAATTAATAGTTGAAGAAATAGAAAGTGGAATTAAAAAAACAAATGGTAAATATGAAGTTGTTGTTGATAGAATAGAGGCAATAAAAACAGCTATAAATATGGCTGGTAAAACAGATATAATAGTTCTTGCAGGAAAAGGGCATGAACCATATCAAGAAATTAATGGTGTAAAATATCCATTCGATGAAAGAAAAATAGTTAACGATATAATAGGATAAAGGGTGATAAAATTTGAATTTTCAAATAGAAATACTTATTGGTACTTTTATTATAACAGTAATATTAGCACTAATAATTATACCAATATTAACGAAATTAAAAGTAGGTCAGATTGAAAGAACAGATGGACCTAAAAGTCATTTAAAAAAACAAGGAACACCAACTATGGGTGGAATTATAATTCTTTTGGGAATTACAATAGCGACAATATTTGCTGCATATTATTATACTAAAAAGGGAGAAATAGTTACAGCAAAGAGAATTATACCATTACTGTTTGTTGCAGGAGGATTCGGACTAATAGGATTTATAGATGACTTTAGAAAACTTGTAATGCACGATACAGAAGGACTAAAACCAGCATACAAAATGTTAGGATTACTTGTAATATCTGTAATATACATATTGTATTTAAAAAATGTTTTACATGTAGGAACAGAAACATACATACCTATTCTAAAAATATATGTAAGAGTACCAAGATCATTATATATAATTTTCGCAATGTTTGTAATGCTTGGAACTACAAATGCTGTTAATCTAACAGATGGTGTAGATGGATTATCAACAAGTGTTACAACAATAATAATAACATGTTTAGTAGTAATAGCTTCAAAACTTGGAATAACAGAAGTAATTACATTTGGTAGCGTAGTTTGTGGAGCAAACTTAGCATTTTTAATGTTTAACTTAAATCCAGCAAAAGTATTTATGGGAGATACAGGATCATTACTTTTAGGTGGAATTATAGCAAGTATAAGTTTATATATGAAAATGCCTTTATTATTACTTGTGATAGCACTAATACCAGTACTAGAAACTTTATCTGTTATATTACAAGTAGTATATTTCAAAAGAACAGGGCATAGAATGTTTAAAATGGCACCACTACATCATCATTTTGAATTATCTGGATGGAGAGAGAATAAGGTTGTGTCAGTGTTTAGTGTGATAACATTATTATTATGTATTGTTGGAATACTAATAGTTTAGGAAAGGAAAAATGGTTTAATGGCAAAACCTATAAATAATAAGCTAAAATTTCGGTAAAAATTCATTCGATTTTATTTTATTTATAACAGTATTGTTGTTGCTAGGATTAGGACTGGTAATGGTACTCTCAGCAAGTTCACCATCTGCATTAGCTGAAACTGGAGATGATAGCTATGTATATTTTAGGAAACAAGGCTTTTTTGCATTAGGAGGAATTATAGCAATGTTTTTTATTTCCAAAATAGATTATAGAAAATATAAGAAATTTTGGAAGATAGCATACTGGGGATCAGTAGCATTACTATTACTTGTTTTAGTACCGGGAATAGGAAGATCCGTTAATGGCGCAAAAAGATGGGTATCCTTTTTAGGTATTCAATTTCAGCCATCAGAAATCGTAAAAATAGGACTAATAATTTTTTATGCAGCATATTTAACTGAGAACAAAAGAAATCTGAAGGGAATGTGGGAAGGATTTTTAAAACCTCTAATACCACTAGCAATACCAATCGGAATATTATTTTTCGTACAAGATCACTTAAGTGCTTCAATAGTAATTGGTGCAGTTGTATGTATTATGATGTTAGTTGTAGGATGCAAATTAAGATACTTCTTAACAGGTGGTATTACTGTAGGAAGTGGAATAGTCGGGGCAATGTTTGCTCTTGCTAAATCAACAGGAAAAGGTGGATTTAGACTTGCAAGAATGACATCATTCTTAGACCCATGGCAAGATGCACAAGGTACAGGATGGCAAATTATACAGAGTTTATATGCAATAGGTTCAGGAGGACTATTTGGAGTAGGCTTAGGTGAAAGTAAGCAAAAATATTTGTACATATCAGAACCTCATAATGACTTTATATTTGCAGTTGTAGCAGAAGAATTAGGATTTGTAGGATGTCTTATTGTAATTGCTTTATTTGCAATATTTATTTGGAGAGGTGTAGTAATAGCAATGAGAGCTCCAGATACCTTTGGAAGTTTGGTAGCAGTTGGAATAACATCTTTAATAGGATTTCAAGCAATAATAAATATAGCAGTTGTTACATCATCAATGCCAGTAACAGGAATGGCTCTGCCATTTTTTAGCTATGGAGGAACATCACTTTTAATATTATTATGTAGTGTACGGAATACTCTTAAACATATCACGAGCGGGAAATAAAATATAAAAACAGGAGGAAAAATAATTGAAAGTATTAGTAGCAGCAGCAGGAACAGGAGGACATATAAATCCTGCGATAGCGATAGCAAATAAAATAAAACAAGAAAATAAAGATACTGAAATTATATTTGTTGGAACACCAAGAGGATTAGAAAACGATTTAGTTCCAAGAGCAGGTTATAAATTAGAAACAATAGAAGTATATGGTATTTCAAGAGAAATATCTATTGCAAATGTAAGAAAGGGAATAAAAACATTAAAAGGATTTAGAGAAGCAAAAAAATTGGTAAAAAAATATAATCCAGACTTAGTAATAGGAACAGGCGGTTACATATGTGGACCTGTATTTACAGCTGCAACTAAAGAAAAAATACCAACAGTTTTGCATGAAAGTAATGCATTTCCAGGAGTTACAATAAAATTATTATCAAAAAAAGTAGATTTAGTTTTAACAGGCTTTGAAGATGCAAAATTAAGATTACCCAAAGCAAAAAAAGTAGTTGTAACAGGAACTCCAACAAAAGTAAAAGATTTAAAATTAACAGAAGTACAAAAAACAGAAATAAAAGTTAAATTAGGATTTAAAAGTAATAAGCCACTAGTTTTAGTATTTGGGGGAAGTCAAGGAGCTCAAATAATAAACAAAACTTTAATAAACATAATAAAAAACAAAATGAATAGTAATTATCAAATAATGTGGGCACCAGGACCAAAACAATACGACAAAATAAAAGAAGAATTAGAAAAAGAAAATATTAATATAAATAATATTGAAGATATAAAAATAATTCCATATATATATAATATGGAAGAAGTGCTAAACTGTTGCGATTTAGTAGTAGCAAGAAGCGGAGCAATGACAATAACAGAAATAGCAAAAGTAGGAAAGCCAGCAATATTTATACCACTAGCAATAGCAGCAGAAAACCACCAAGAATTTAATGCAAATGTATTAGTAAAACAAAATGCAGCAGACAAAATACTAGAAAAAGATTTAAACGAAAAAATACTAAACGAAAAAATAAACAATATAATATCAGACACAAATAAAATGAAACAAATGGGACAAAACGCAAGAAAAATAGATATAGAAAACGTAGAAGAAAAAATATATAGTGAAATTAAAAATATATGCAAAATACATCAATAAGGTAGTTTAATATTGTATGGGCACGGAGCTCCGTGCCCATAATAAAAAGAATGTAGCGGCGGTCGCAGGCCGCCACTTTTGTTGTTTGAGCATATTTCAAAGAATTTCAAGCATTTCATAAAAATCCCGAAATCTCCCTTGTATTTAAAGAAAAAGTATAGTATAATAGATTGCTAGAAAATAGGGGAGAAAAAAGTGGAAAATTTAGAAAGTTATAGAAGTTTTAAACAAGTTTTAAATGAATTTTATAAAGATGAGTTGGAAAAAAGTGATAGGAATATTGCTGTAGAAAACTTAGATTATAATAATATAAAGATTATTCCAAAATTATTTTATGATAAAGTTTATAATACTTTAAATGTTGAATTTAAATTGGGTAAAGATAATTTTTATAAAATAAAAAACCTAAAGGAATTTTATAATAGAGTAATTAATAATGAGAGCTTTATTTATTCTAATAAGTTGGAATTTGTTCATAATGTAGAAAATTTTGATAAAGATAGCCAAAAAATATTAAATTTTATTATTAAATATGCCAAAATAATAAACTATGTAAATAATACAGAAAATACAAATTTTAGATACTATGGTAAAAAATTAAGTGAAAGTAGTATTCTACTTGATGAAGAAGGCTTAGATGAAATTTTTGAAATACTAAAAGGAAGAAAGGTAGAAATTGAAAAAGATGCGAATGTAAAAAAAGTAACTTTAATACCAAGTAATCCAAATATCGAATTTTACTTAAATAAAAATACTAAAAATGAATTAGAATTAACACACAATTTAGAGGATTACAATTATATTATTATAGATGGAAAAAAATATACATATATAATAATGGACGAATTTATTTATAGAGCAAAGAAAAATATAAAAAATACAACATTTAAGTTATTAGAAATATATAAGAAAAATTATATAGATGAGATAAAATTTAACACAAAACAGTTACCAGACTTTTTTGCTTTAATAGAACCAAAAATAAAAGACGATTTAGTAATAAATATAGATAAAGAAGAAATCAAAGAATATATACCGGAAGAACTAGGTATAAAAATATTTTTAGATTATAATGAAAGCAATTATATTACAGCAGAATTAAAATTTTGCTACGGAGATACAGAATTCAACCCTATAGATGAAAATAAAAATTTGAAAATTGCACGTAATGCAATAAAAGAAACAGAATGCTTAAATCAATTACGAAAAACAGGATTTATGTTAGATGGACAAAATAAAAGATTCATTCTTGTTTCAGATGAAGCAATATATAATTTTTTAACAGAAGATATAGAATTGTATATGCAAAAATTTGAAGTAATGGTTACAGATAATTTTAAATCTAAAAAAATAAAAGAACCAAGAATAGGCAATATAGGTGTAAAAATAGAAAATAATTTATTAGTTATAAACTTAGAAAATATAAATTACGATAAAAACGAAATAAAAGAAATTTTACAAAGATATGCTTTGAAAAAGAAATATTATAGATTAAAAGATGGAAGTTTTATAGATTTACAATCAAATGAAAATATTGAATTCTTAAATAATTTGGAATCTGGATTAGGAATTTCATATGAAGATATAGAAAATGGAACAATATCTTTACCTATATATAGAAGTATGTATATGGAAAAAATTCTAAATAATTTAGATAAAAGTAAAATAAAAAAAGAAGAAAGCTATGTAGATTTTATAAAAGATACTTCAAAAGAAAAGGAAAATACAACACTTACATTACCTAAAAGTTTAAAAGGTGATTTAAGGGAATATCAAAAAAATGGATTTCAATGGTTACAAATGCTTGAAAAATATGAATTAGGCGGGATATTAGCGGATGATATGGGACTTGGAAAAACAATACAAGTAATAACCCTAATTTTAAAATATAAAGAAGAACAAAAAGAAAAATTACCATCAATAGTAATTGCACCGAGTTCACTAACCCTAAATTGGAAGAACGAAATTCAAAAATTTGCTCCTACATTAGAAACCATTGTTATAAACGGAAGCCTAGAGCAAAGAAAGAAAAAGATAAAAGATATAAAAAAATATGATTTAATAATAACCTCTTACGATTTATTAAAAAGAGATTTAGAATTATATGAAAAAGAAAATATAACTTTTAAATATATAATAGCAGATGAAGCACAATATATTAAAAACAGTAATACACAAAATGCCAAAGCATTAAAAAGCATAAAAGCAGAAACAAGATATGCATTAACAGGAACACCAATAGAAAATTCTTTAGCAGAGCTATGGTCAATTTTTGATTATATTATGCCAGGTTATTTATTTAAGTATAAAAAATTCAAACAATTATATGAGGTGCCAATTGTAAAAGACAATGACATGTATTCAATGAAAAAGCTAAAAATGCTTATAGAACCATTTATTTTAAGAAGAACAAAAAAAGAAGTTTTAACAGAATTGCCAGAAAAAACAATAACAATATTAAACAATGAAATGGAAGATGAACAACAAAAAATTTATTTAAGCTATTTAGCAAAAGCAAAGCAAGAAGCAATGCAAGAAATAGAAATAAATGGTGTAGAAAAATCACACATAAAAATATTAGCTCTACTTACAAGACTGAGACAAATTTGTTGTCATCCAAGTTTGTTTTTAGAAGATTACAATCAAGATAGTAGCAAATTAAAACAATGTATAGAAATAATAAAAGATGGTATAGAAGCAGGACACAAAATATTATTATTTTCAGGTTATACATCTATGTTTGATATAATAGAAAAAGAACTATTAAAAGAAGATATAAATTACTACAAACTAACAGGAAAAACAAATGTAAATGAAAGAGTAGAACTAGTAGAAGATTTCAACCAAAATGAAAATGTAAAAGTATTTTTAATATCTTTAAAAGCAGGAGGAACAGGACTTAACTTAACAGGGGCAGACATGGTAATACATTATGACCCATGGTGGAATATATCTGCGGAAAATCAAGCAACAGATAGAGCATATAGAATAGGACAAAAAAATAATGTGCAAGTATATAAACTAATAACAAAAAATTCGATAGAAGAAAAAATATACGAGTTACAAGAAAAAAAATCAAAATTAATAGATAACGTTTTAAATACGGAAACAACGTTTATAAATAAATTAAGTAAAGATGAAATAATGAGATTATTTGAATAAAACTATTGCAATAAGAAGAAAAATAATGTAAAATTTGATTACAAAGTAAAAATACGATAATATAACATCGTGTTTTCAAAACACAAAAGAAAAGGAGAAAAAGCAATGTTAAAATTTATTAAAAAGTATAAAAATAAAAACGAATTGATTTCAAGCATTCCAACCTCCAACATTATAAATCCAACATCAAA
>CAKPGS010000039.1 GCA_934155165.1 uncultured Clostridia bacterium
TGTACTTTGTGGTCTATTATCTCCCATTGCAAATACACAATTTTCTGGAACTGTAAAGTCTGTATATACTCCACCTAAAGAGTCTGTAACTACTCCTGGCTGTAAGTAATTTTCTTCTAATTTTGAACCATTTATATACACTCCGCCATCTTTTATTTCTACATGTTCTCCTGGTAAAGCTATAACTCTTTTTATGTAGCTAACTTTTCCAATTTCCAAGAAATTATAAACAAATTTTCCAAATCCTGAATGTTTATTATTATATTCTGCAACAGGATAAGAATTATTGTAATTTTCTTCTGTTGTATATATTTCGCTAGGAGCTTCAAAGGTTATAATATCTCCTCTTTTAGGAAGTTTTTTCATTGTTCTTCCAACTCTACTTAAAATTAATCTTTGATTTTCCTTTAATGTTGGAAACATAGATGGTTGTTTAACTATTGTTGGTGTTCCTACAAAATATCTAACAAATAGTGCAAGTACAACTGCTACAACTATACAAAATATCCATTCTAATATATCCTTTGTTTTCTCATTCATTTTATTTATCTCCTAAAATTATATATTTTAATTTTTAATTATTAACGCAATTATTATATAACATTATTTACGTTTTGGCAATTATTTATTTTCTTTTGTTGGTATTCTTATTACAACTTCTGTACCTTTTCCATATTCACTTTTAATATCTATTGTTCCTTGGTTTCTATCCAATATTTCTTTTGCTATTGAAAGGCCAAGTCCTGAACCTCCCATTTTTCTTGTACGAGCTTTATCCACTCTATAAAATCTTTCAAAAATTCTTTTTAAATCATTTTCTGGAATTCCAATTCCATTATCTATTATTTTTATATATGCATCATTATAAACAAATCCAACATAAATTTTTATGCTTCCATTTTCATCTGTGTATTTTATACTATTTGTCAAAATATTTATTACTACTCTTTCTATTCCATCTTTCTCGGCATACACATTGGGAACATTTGCTGTAACAAAGCATTCAACTCCAATATTCTTTTTGTCTAATTCTATTTGTAATTTTTCTTGGCATCTTTTTACTAGGGCTCCTAAATCAAATTCTTCTTTTTTTACTTCCATTTTTTCTTGATCAAATCTTGAAAGTGATAAAAGATCTGTAACAAGTTTTGCCATTCTTCTTGCTTCTGCACTAATAACTCCTAAGAATTTTGTTTGCATTTCTTTATCATATTCGCTTTCTATTAGAGTATCTGAATACCCCATAATTGATGTTATTGGTGTTTTTAACTCGTGCGATACATCTGCTATAAATTCTTTTCTCATATTGTCTAGTTTTACATGTTCTGTAATATCCTGTATTACAACTATTATTCCTGCTGCTCTTTCATTTTCATCTTTAAATGGTGCAAATAATAGTTTTAAATATTTATCTTTCACTTGAATTTGTGTATTTTGAGATGTCCAATTTTCTAAGTAAATAATTTTTTCCATATTTAATTCATCATCATATTTAGAAAAAATTTTATCAAAACTATCATCTTCTGGCATAATTTCTAAGCTTCTTGTCGCTGCTGGATTTATTAAAATTATTCTTCCTTCTAAGTTAAAAGCTATAATTCCATCTGTCATATGTATCAAAATTGTTTCTATTTGTCTTTTTTGCCTTGTCGCTTCATTTAAATTTTGCTTTAGTTCTGCTGTCATTATACTAAATGCATTTACAAGTTCATCTACATCATTTTTTCTTTTCTTTTTCTTTGTATTTGTCGGGATTAAATCCAAACTTTCACCATTTGCAATTCGTTCTGCACTTTTTACTAATTTTCTCATTGGAGATACAATGGATCTAGAAATGAATATTCCAGATAATATTGAAATAGCTCCAAAACCAACAAGTGAACCGATTGTAACTTTTTTTATTTGATTAATTTTCTCATTATATTCTTCTATTTTTTGTGTTTCGCTTGTTTCATTAATTTGTTCTTCATATATGTTTTTGTAAAAATATCCTAAACCAGAAATTATAATTGTACCAATTATAAAGAAAATTAATATTATTTTTGTTTGTGTCTCTTTAAACATTTATTTTTCTCTCTTTCTTTTATATTTTTTTATTTTTCCACAAGGTCGACAGAGACGTCGACCCCTACAACGTTTGACGTTATTTTTCTAAATCATATTATACAAAAAAGGTTCGGAGACTTTCCGAACCTTTTTCTTAATAATCCGTAGCTATGTAGTAACCTACGCCTCTTTTTGTAATTAATATTTTTGGATTTGATGTATCTTTTTCGATTTTTTCTCTTATTCTTCTAACTGTAACATCAACTGTTCTAATATCTCCATAATATTCATATCCCCAAACTTTTTCAAGAAGTAACTCTCTTGTTACAACTTGTCCAGGTTGTTTAGCTAAATATTTTAATACTTCAAATTCTCTTAATGTTAAATCTACTACTTTATCATTAACACGGACTTCGAATTTTTCATAATCTAACGATAATGGTCCTATTTTTATTCTTGAACCGCTTTTTACATTTGAAGTATCTGTGTCACTTGATGTAGCTTCAAATTTCCTCAAGTTAGCTTTAATTCTAGCCATTAATTCTCTAACACTAAATGGCTTTGTAATATAATCATCTGCTCCTAATTCTAACCCTAAAATTTTATCTATTTCTTCATCTTTTGCTGTAAGCATTAATATAGGAACATTTAAACTTTGTTTTATTCTTTTGCAAACAGTAAGTCCATCCATTCTAGGTAACATTATATCTAATAAAATTAAATCTGGTTGCTTATCTAATGCTATATCAACAGCTGTAACTCCATCATTTGCTTCTAAAGTTTCATATCCTTCTTTTTCTAAATTGTATAAAAGTATATCAACTATAGGCTTTTCATCATCTACAACTAATATTGTTTTCTTTTCCTTTAATGTTGTTTCCTCCACAAAGATTCCACCTTTCTTTGCTAATATTATTTACCTTATAGCTATTTTATATCACAAAGATATTAAATAAACAAGAGAATTTATCAAATTTTTATTATTTTACATTTTTTATTACTTCTTTTAAATCTTCCCAGAATTCTAGTTTTTTAGATTCGTCTCTTAGGAGTGCTGCTGGGTGCCATGTTGGCATATATTTTATTCCGTTTTTTTCTATCCATTTTCCTCTTTCTCTTGATATTTTGTGTTCTTCTCCTAATATGTTTTTCAATGCAGTACTTCCAAGTAATACTATTATTTTAGGTTTTACTAGAATTACTTGATTTCTTAAATAATCTAAACAGGCTTTGCTTTCATCTGATTCTGGTACTCTATTATTTGGTGGTCTACATTTTACAATATTTGCTATATATACTTCTTCTCTTTTTATTCCTAAGCCCTGAAATGCTTTGTTCATAAGTTTTCCAGCTTTTCCCACAAACGGAATACCTTGGCTATCTTCATCTGCTCCAGGTCCTTCTCCTATAAACATTATTTCTGCATTTTTGTTGCCAACTCCAAATACAATATTTTTTCTATTATTACATAGTTTACATTTTTTACAGTTAATTATTGATTTTTCTAATTCTTCCCAATTGTCGTACATATATTCCTCCAATTTATTTTATACATTTTTCTATTAGCTTTATTTTTCCATTTTTTATTTTTGCTTTTGTTCCAATAGGAATAACTTCTTTTTTCTCTATGTGTCCGAAGTTATTTGATTTTATAATTGGAAAATTATATTTTTCTTCTATACAATCTAATACTATTTTTTCTAATGCTATACCACTTTCATGTTCATAATTTCCTATCCATAAACCTTTTATTTTGTCAAATACTCCATTTTGTTTCATATAGTATAGATTATTGCTTACCATTGCTGGGTCTGTTTCATATCCTAATTCTTCTATAAATAAAATTTTATCTGTAAAGTCTACCTTATATTTTCCGCATACTAGACCTCTTATAAGAGATAAATTTCCTCCTATTAACTTTCCTTCTGCTTCTCCATTTTTTATAATTTTAAAATCATTCTGTCCAAATTCTAAACTTCCTTGAACAAATCTATTTAAGGCTTGTTTATAACTATAATCTGTTTCATCTGTTGCTATAGTTTTAAAGTTTGTACTACTGAACGTTACAAGTCCTGTTTTTTCTGTAATTATATTTGTTATTGATGTTATATCACTGTAACCACAAATAATTTTAGGATTGTTTTTTATTATATCAAAATCTAAATATTCAAATGTACTATTTGAGTTATTTCCACCTTTTGCACACCATATCATCTTCACATCTTTATCAGCAAACATATTGTTAATATCTTCTGCTTTTTCTCTGGCTGTTCCACTGTAAATATTTGTATTTGAAAATAAATTTTCCGAAAATTTCACTCTAAATCCATCTGCTTCAATAATTTCTTTTGCTTTTTTTATTTCTTCTATATTATCTCCTATAATTGGATTTGATGGTGCAACAACACCTATTATATCACCTTTTTTTAGTTTATCTGGAACTATCATAAAAAACTCCTTTAATTTATTTTTTGTTCATCATATTTTCTTTCCTCTTTTGAATATTCTTCTGGTTTTAATCCTACTCTAGTTCTCATATATATTCCCATAAATATGTATAAAAATGTGAAGGCAATTCCTATTATTATCATTGCTTTTGCTGTTGTTGTTTTATCTAATATGAATGATGCTATAACACCACTTGCAACATTTGCTAATCCAACAAATAGGTTATTTGCAGCAAAAATTTTAGTATCTATATTTTTATTAGTGAAATTTCTTAAATATTTTTCTATAATTGTATAATATAATCCATGCATGAATTTTCCTATACATTGACCTAAAACTATAATTCCAATAAGCAATATATATTCTTCTGCTTTTAATGCACATACTCCTTGGATTATGCATGTTATCGAAATTGTTAATGCTATACACATTAATAATTTATTCTTTAATTTTTTTGCAAATAAATCCTGTTTTTTTGATGAAAATGCACTAAGCAAGCTACCTATTGCAGATACTATACCTATAAATAAAGAAGAAAGCTTTAAATCTTGTAAAATGCTTACATTGTAATTTAATAGTATTTGTAATAATGCGGTAATGAGTGCTGATGATAAAATCAGTGCTTTTAGTCTTTCTGATTTTAATATAAATACAAATCCATCTTTTATATCTTTAAGTTGTTGTTTTCCTGTTAATTGCTTATCTGTTTTCTTAGTTCTTATTGGTTCTATAAAACATAATGATAAAATAGCAGCTATAATTAAAACTACTAATGAACAGATAATTGGCAAATATGCATTAATGCCAAATAAAAATCCTGCTACAATTTTTGATATTCCGCCTAATAAATAATATCCAGCGGCTCCTTTTGCATTAATTTTTGAAAATATATCTCCTTTATATTTAGATGGTGGTATTGATGCATTTAGCAAACCTGGTTCTGCTATTTTTTTTATAGATTTTGCCATAGATGAAATAAACTGTGCCAAAATTAAATCTGGAAATCCTCTTGTTATCATAATTATAACCATATAAAAACAATTAAGAAAATTTGCTATAACAATACTATTTTTTCTTCCAAAAAATTCAACAAATATATTTGCTGGTATTTGTAGTATTAAATTAAAGAAATAATATATTGAATTTGCTAATACTACATTTGCTGCACTAATGTTTTTTATTTGTGTTAAAAATAAAAAATCTATAGTGTAATAAAATAAATAATCCCATGATATTTTCTTATATGTTGGAAATATTCTCATATTTATTTTTCTCATTTTTTGAGTTTCTTCTTTTGTATTCATTTAATATTCCTACCTTTTTTATTTCCTTAGTTCGATTAATGCTGTTGCTAGTCCATAGCCTTCTTTTTCTACTCTAAATGAGTGTATTATGTCTGAATTACAAACACTACACAACCCACTATCTATTATATTTTCATCTTTTAAACCTAAATTTTTAAATAATATTCTATTTATTAATATTGTATCTATATGCCATTTTTCTTCTGATGTTTGTTCCATTATATCATTTATTCTTCCTGTATATTCAAATATTTTTTTACATTCTTTTGCTACTTCTTCTCCTACTTCAAAATGGCATTTTCTAATACTTGGACACATACATACAATTAAGTCTTGTGGATTACAACCATATTCTTTTATCATTTTTTGTGCTGCTTTTTCTCCTATTTTTTGAAAGGTTCCCTTCCAACCAGAATGTACATTTGCTATTACTTTTTTTACGGGATCAAATATATATATTAATATACAATCTGCATTTGTTGAACCTAGGGCAATTCCTGGCTTATTGGTAATTAATCCATCTGTTTTATTATACTCATCTAAATTAAAATCTGGCTTATCTGTTAATACTTTTTTATTTATTATTTGCACATTATCTGTATGATTTTGATTTGGTTTTGCCATATCTTTTAATTCTATATTAACTGCTTTTCCAAGCATTTCATAATCTTTTAAAGCTTTTTCTAACTTTTCTTTTGGTAATTTTTCTTTATTTGCTCTTGCTGTTCTAAAGTTTTTATCTATACCTAAAGAATATGCATGTGTTATTATATCCGAATATTCAAGTAGTTTTCTAAATTGCAAATATTCAATTCCATTCTTTTTTATATGAACTACAAATTCATTTGATAAATCTTTCATAATTCTCACCTTTACTTACTTATTTTATTAATCATTTCATCTTTTTTCAAACCATAAATATAGTTATAATCATTTTCACAATAGCCTTTATTAAACCTACAAATTGATTTATAACTGCAATATTCACAGGCTGTTCTTCTTTCATTTACTTTAAAATATGGTTTTAATTCTATATTTCCTTTTAGAATATCATTTGATATTTCCTTAATAATTTTTTTTGTATATTTTTGTAATTTTTCAAATTCTATATTTGTGGCAACACTTGAACCTGTTGGTATTATTTCTTCTCCACCAGCTTTTATTCTTGCAGGTACATTTTTAGAATAACCACTTTCAAGGTCTGTATCCATCATTTTTATAATATTTACATCTGCAAGTATTAAGCCTTTCATTTTAAATTGTTTTCTTAGTTCTTCTTTTATTTCTTCTTCAATAACTTTTCTATTTAATTTTTCATCTGTTAAATTAAAATATAAAATTCCTGCTGGTTTAAAGTCTTCTATTTCGCAAGTTGCGTCTAGATATGTAAGAAGTTGAATTTGTAGTCCCTCATATACTTCACCGTAATCTAAATTTCTTATAGAAGATTTATAATCTATAATTCTAACATAATTTCCATCTGCAGTTTTTGCCAAATCTATTCTATCAATTTTACCAATAATTTCTGCCCTTTTCCCGTTATCCAATTCTAATTTTATTGGTTCGTATTTTCCACCTTTTTTGAACTCAACTTCATTTCCTATTATGTCAAAATTACTTGTTTTCATTTCTTCAATAATGTATCCTAATGACTGTGTAACAACTCTTTTTAACCTATTTGTTTCTCTTACAAACTTTGGCGTACATGTAAATTTGTAATTTGAACTTAGGTTTAATTTTTCTTTTATTATTTTTTCTACAATTTCTTTTAATTCGTTATCTTCTATTTCTTTTGGTTTAATTTGTTTTTCTACTAGCGTATTAAAAAATGAATCTATAATATCATGCATAAATGAACCTGTATCTAGTGCCTCTAGCTTAAATTGCTTTTGTTCTTGCACATTTAATCCATATTTTAGGTGGAATGAAAATGGACATTTTTTGTATGTTTCTAACTTAGATACACTTGTTTTTAGAGTATTTCCATACATTTTTTGTATTAAGTCTTCCCTTATAATTTCCGGATTATTATTATATTCCATTCCATTTACACTTGCTTGTAATTTATATTTCCATTCTTCATTGTTTTTATAAAAGTTATATATATCAAACCAAATATCATCTATTTTTTTACCTTCATTTACTTCTTTCATATTTTCTAACAAATTTTCAAAGGTAACATTTGCTGTTAATATTTCTGTGTTTGCGGCTAATATATCACTTTTTTCTTCTAATTGTTTATATATTTTCTTTATTCTTGAAATTAAAATAGACGGTCTCAAAGATTTGCCAGATATATCTGCAGATGCATATGATATATATAATTTATTTTCTGCAACTGTAAATGCTTTATAAATATTAAAGTTTTCCTCATATAATTTTTCTAAGGTTCCTTTAGCCATTTCTATTCCATTTGTTTTTAATAGCTCTCTATCGCTGTCATTTAAGAACCCTTCAGACTTATTTACACTTGGAAATATTCCATCATTTACACCTATTATAAATACATACTTAACTTTATGACTTCTTGACCTATTTACATCTCCTATAATTACCTGGTCCTGTGTTCCTGGT
>CAKPGS010000040.1 GCA_934155165.1 uncultured Clostridia bacterium
GACATATTATTTTTTGTTGAAGATATATTAGAGTCTGATAATAATAATTTTGCAATACTTAGTGGAGTAACTATTAGAATACTAGCAGATGCACCTTTAAACGATTTAGAAGTAGCTCCTAGAGATATGGTTGAACATGAAAAATTAAAGTTGAATAATAAATTAGAAAGAAGAATTGAAAAATATTCAAGAAAGAAATCATCCAAAAGATTTCGAAGTAAAAAATTGGTTTACACAGGTAAAATTCTTCATTTAGATGGAGATAGAAAATATACAGATAAATCATACAAATATTATAGAAAAATGGGGTTAGATGCTGTTGTTAAGTATATACCTGAGAATAAACAACCGGTATTTATAAAACAATTACTAGAAAAATATAAGCCAGATATATTAGTTATAACACGGGCATGACGGAATGATTAGAAATGAAAGAGGATATAACGATATATATAATTATAGAAATTCTAGATATTTTATAGAAACAATAAAAAAGGCACGAAGGTGGGATAGAGATAGAAAACTTGTAATATTTGCTGGAGCATGTCAAAGTTATTTTGAAGCATTAATTTCAGCAGGTGCAAATTTTGCTTCATCTCCTGCACGAATATTAATTGATTTTGCAGACCCATTAATTGTTGCAGAAAACGTTGCTACAACAGATAGTCATAGATACCTTACAATAGATGATTTTGCATATGAGTTAAGAGATGGAAAAAAAGGTATAGATGGCATTCGGAGCAAATGGAAAAAGGCAAATTATACTTGTGTAACAGTTATATTACAAAATTGTAATATAACTGTAATACAACAGAACAAAATGGACGAAAGCGTTGAAATAAGTAGGACTTGCGGATTATACAACAAAGCTTTAATTTTGACTTTTTTCGCACTGAGTGATATAATTTGCTCATCAAAACAAAGAGGGTGATTCAATGATTTGTAGCGACGATATTGCAAATTTAAAGACTGATATAGGTCACAAAATTGGACAAAAGATAATAGTAAAAGGTACACTTGGAAGAAATAAAACATATGAAAAGGAAGCTACAATAGAGAATGCATATCCAAATATTTTCGTTGTAAAATATGAGGAGAACGAAAGAAATGTAACATACAGTTATACAGATGTATTAACTAGAAATGTTGAAGTTCAAGTTTTTGATGGTGAAGAATATAGTCCACTAATTCCACCAGTTCAAGAAGAATTAAAAATAAATTTATAAACTAAAGATAATAAAAATTCCTGATTTCAGGAATTTTTTTTTGCCCTTCATAATATATATTACTAAAAAAGTTTTGGGAGGTATAAAATGATAGTAGACACAGAAAAAGAAAATATTTGTGTAAATAAAATAGTGCAAGAAAAAACAGGAAATGCTGTTATAGAAGGAGATTCAATAGTTCCAGATGTAAAGCCAGATGTTATTTCTGTAATAAAAACTTGTGGAAATGTATGTATTTATAAAAAAGAAATAATGGATGGAAAAGTAAGAATAGATGGAAGTATAGATACATATGTAATGTATATTACAGAATCAGAAACAGGAATGGTAAGGGGGTTAAATACATCTATAGATTTTACACATACAATAGAAATGGACAGATGTACAAACGATATGAATTTAGAACTTTGTTGTGATTTAAAAAGTATAGATACAAAGGTTTTAAATGGAAGAAAAATAAATATAAAAGCAAATGTGGAATTTTCAGCTAGAGTATATCAAAACAAAGATGAACAAGTAATAAAAGAAATTGTAGGAGTTACAGGAATACAAAAGCAAAACAAAATTTTACAAATAAATTCTTTAGTAGGAAGAGGAAATACAAAAATAAATTGTAAAGACAATATTGCAATTAATGAAAATGACAATTTTGCAGAAATTTTACAAGCAAATTGTTACGTATTAAATAAAGAATTCAAAACAAGTTACAACAAAATATTAGTAAAAGCAGAATCTGTTGTAAAAATAATGTATTTAACAGAAGAAAACACAATAAATAATGTTGAAGCAAATATTCCTGTAATGGGATTTATAGATATACCAAATGTTTCAGAAGATAATATGTGCGATATTCAATATAATTTAAAAAATATGCTTATAAAACCACAAAGTACAGATGAACACTCAATAGGAATAGAACTTGAATTTGATGTTGATGGAAGTGCATACACTACAAAAGACATAGAAATTGTAGAAGACTTATATAATCCAAATTATAATATAAAATACACAACAAAAAATTTAGAAACAATATCAGATAAGAACAAATGTAAACAATCTGTGTATTTAGATGAAGCCGTTAATATGTTAGACACAGGATGTGAAAATATTTACAATGTTGAAGTAACACCAACTATAACGAACGTAAATACAATAAACGAAAAGTTAATATATGAGGGAGAGGTAAATGTAAATATTATATTTCAAACCAATAATGTAACAGGTATAGATACAAAGAATGTAATAATACCATTTAATGCAGAAATACCAATAGGGAAAATGAATGATAATTCAAAAGTTAATACAAGTGTTGAAGTAAAAAACAAGCAAGAAAATTTAAACAATGGAAATATGGACTTAAAAATGGAACTAGAGCTTTTAGCAGACACATATAAACCAGTTAATTTAGAACTAATAGACTCATTAGAGATGGAAGAATATGAAGACAAATCAAAATATGGAATGAGTATATATTTTGTAAAAAAAGGAGACACACTATGGAAAATAGCAAAAAGATTTAGAACAACTGTAGATGAAATAGTAAGTGCAAATAATATAGAAGATCCAAACAAAATTAATGTAGGAGAACAATTATTTATTCCAAAATATAATTCTAATAAAAGAGAGAAGTTAGCCTAAATGGATGTAATTTATTCAAGAAAAAGAATAAAAATGCCTAAAATGGATGACAAGCACAAAAATCGATTACAAAAGGTAGTAAAAATAGCTATTATATTAATTATAGCTATTTTTACCTGTACATACACAATTCAGTCTATTGAGCCAATATTAAATACAATATGTAAATCAGAAGCAAAAGCAATAGCAACCAAAATATCAAATGTAAGAGCTACAGAGGTAATGAGTAATTATAGCTATTCAGATATTGTAAAGATCGCAAGAGATAATGATCAAAATATTAAAAGCGTAGAATTAGACATAATAAAAGTAAATGAAATAGTATCAGATGTTGCCATAAAAATACAAGAAGATTTAGATGATATAGGTTCACAAGAATTAGGAATAGCAATGGGAACCTTTACAGGAAGTAAATTATTATCTGGAAGAGGACCGAAAATCTATTATAGAATAATTAGTATTGGAGATGTAGAAACAGACTATAGAAGCGAATTTAAACAGGCAGGAATAAATCAAACACAACATAGAGTTTACTTACAAGTGGATTGCAATGTAGCAATACTAACCCCGTTTAATACAATAGAAGAAAAAATAAGCAATCAGGTGGTACTTGCCGAAAATGTAATTGTAGGAAATATACCATCTACTTATTACAATTTTAATGGAATGGAAAATGATGACCAAATTTTAGAAACAATTAATTAAGGCAACTATAATATAAAAAATATAATAAAATAAATTTTTTTAATTACCAAATGACAAATAAATTGTTTTTTATACCTTGGTGTCGCAATCTTCGGAATTGAAAATGGTCTTATGACCATTTAGCACATGATTAATTTTATATAAAATTATATTTATATATTTACATTAATAATATATAAATTAAAAGAATGAAGATTGCTCCAAATCGCACTCGCAGGTGTAACTGCTCGTTTGGTCGCTTACGCGGTATTTCAAAACAAATATATTTGTCATTTTATTATATTTCTAATGTCAGATATTGTAGGGGGGCGGACGCCTCTGTCCGCCCGCAATATAAAATGCAAAATATGAAATTGTAAAACATTGTAGGGGCACGGCGCTCCGTGCCCAATAAAAAAATTTTTATCTTAAAAGGTGATGGAAATGGCTTATTCTGAAAGGGAATTGCTTGCAAGAATTGTGCAATGCGAAGCGGGAGGAGAAGGCGACAATGGTATGAAAGCAGTTGCAACAATTATTTTGAATAGAACAAACACACCAATAGGTGAATATGCAAGAATCTCTAATGGTGGAGATATTAGAAGCATAATATTCCAACAAGGTCAATTTGACTGCACAAGAGAAACAATAAGAAATGCATATAATCCACAAAATATATACAATATGAATCCAACAAATATACATTATGAAATAGCAGACTGGGCATTGGCAGGAAACAAAATAGCGCAAGCAGGAGAGTGTTTATGGTTCTTAAATCCGTATACAGAAAATTGCCCTGGAATATTTCCATATAATGGATCAGGTAGCTTTTTTACACGAATAAACAATCATTGTTTTTACAAACCAACAGAGTTATATGCAAACACATAAAATATAAAGGAGGTATTAATGGAAACAAATCAACAAGAAAATAGAGAAATTACAAAAGAAACAAGGCAAACAAGAGAGCCAGAAGTTTTTACAAATAATATGTATACACCAGCATTCTTACGAAGCCAAATAGGAAAACTAGTAAGAGTAGAATTTTTAATAGGAACAAATAACATAACAGATAGAATAGGAATTTTGGAAGATGTAGGAATAAGCTATATATTACTAAGGTCAATAGAAAGTGGAAACATATTATATTGTGATATATATTCAATAAAGTTTGTAGCAATTTCAGAATACTTCAAAGTTCCAGATAAAGATTTTCAAATATAAAACAAAAAACCTCGGAACAAAATTTCCGAGGTTTGATATTTTTTATCTCTTTGAGAATTGTGGTGCTTTTCTTGCTTTTTTAAGACCGTATTTTTTTCTTTCTTTCATACGTGGATCTCTTGTTAAGTATCCATTAGTTTTTAACGTTGGTCTGTATTCAGCATTTGCTTCTAATAAAGCTCTAGCAATTCCATGTCTTATAGCTCCAGCTTGACCTGTGAATCCTCCACCTTGAACTTTACAAATTACATCATATTTTTCTAATGTATTTGTAGCTGTTAATGGTTGTTTTACTATAACTTTTAAAGTTTCAATTCCGAAATATTCATCCATACTTCTACCGTTGATTGTAATATTTCCTTTACCTTCTACTAGTCTAACTCTAGCAATTGCATTTTTTCTTCTACCTGTTCCGTAGAACATTATTTTATCTGCCATTTATAACTTCCTCCTTAAAATTCCCATTTTTCTGGTTTTTGAGCGATATTTTCATGTTCGCTACCTGCATAAATTCTTACTTTTTTAAGCATTTGTCTTCCTAATGAATTATGAGGAAGCATTCCTTTTACAGCAAGCATCATAGCTTTTTCTGGATTTTTATCCATCATAACTCTTGCAGGTGTTTCTTTCATTCCACCAATGTATCCAGAGTGATGTCTATAAATTTTTTGATCTAATTTTTTTCCTGTTAAAATAACATCTTTACAGTTTAATATTATTACGTGGTCACCATTATCCATATTTGGTGTATAAGTTGGTTTGTGTTTTCCTCTTAATAATTTAGCAGCTTCTGTAGCAACTCTACCAAGTGGTTTGTTAGCTGCATCAATAATGTACCATTTTCTTTCGATTTCATTTTTCTTTAAAGAATATGTTGTATTATTCATGGTATATTAATCCTCCATTCAAAATTTGTTTTTATTATTTATATATGAAACTTTTTTTTAAACCTACCGGGGAGAAGATTTAAAAATAAAGTAACATTTCAATATAAGCATAACAATTTTAATACATTACATAAAAAAAGTCAAGAAAAACTTAAAAAAAGATATATAAAGTTGACATAAAAACAATAACAGTGATATAATGTAGATGTTTCGTTTTAAAAATATAAAAACTTTTAATAGTTTTATAATACACACAAGATAAAAGTAATAAAACACAAAACTTAAGAAAAAATAAATAAGAGATTAATTTAAGGGATGTGTATAGTATGAAATTATCAAAAAAAAAGGCTGTTATTATAATTATGTTTGTAGTTATAGTTTTTATAGAAGGATATTCTATAGCTTCATATCAAACAAATACATTAATAGAAAATAAAAATAATATAGTTGAAGCAAATTTAACAGAGGAAGAACAAGAGGTTTTGGACTTAGTTAATAAAAATAGAGAGGAAAAAGGAATTAAAACGTTAAAAACATATTCAAAACTGCAGCAAATTGCTAAATTAAAAGCAGTAGATATAGTAACAAATAATTATTTTTCACATAATTCGCCAACTCTAGGAACTCCATTTGAAATGCTTAAAGCATACGGTATAGATTATAAAATATCGGGTGAAAATTTAGCAGGTAATATTAATTCGGAAAGAGCAGTTAATGCATGGATGAATTCAGAATCTCATAGAGAAAATATATTAGAAGAAAAATATGAATATACAGGAATTTGTGTATTAAACAGTAAAACTTACGGAAAAGTATATGTACAATTATTTGTAGGATTAAAATAATGAAGTATTACAAGTCAAATGACTTGTTTTTTTGTTGGAAAAAGTCGAAAAAATAAAGCAAACTTAATTTAAAAGGTAATAAAAAATATACAATATAAAATAATTAGAAAAATGCTTACGGAAATGCATAAAGAATAAAAAATAAAATAATCACTGAAAAATTTGTTATAAAAATTTAATATAAATTTAATAATAGATAAAATTAGACCTAAAACTACAAAATCCGTAAAATAAGAGAAAAATCTATACCTTAAAGGCGTGTTTGATGTCCTTTTTTTTTATTATTATAATGAAAATTAATAATAGAGAAAAGGAGGTCATAGCAAAAGTGGATAAAAAAAGAACTAAAGTGAAATTTGCAATAATTATGCTTATTATTATAGCTATAATTATTAATATAAATATATTTGCTATGGCTTCTGAAATTATAGTAAAAACACCAAATGAAAACCAATTTTTGGAATTAAGAGGTGTTGAAGTAAAAGAGGTAGAAGGACAGAACAAGCAGTTAACAATGGAATTATGGACAAATAGTGTTGAATTTGAACGGTTTTGCAGTTAGATTTTCATATGATAGTTCTAAAATAGAACCTTCAAATATAGTTACAAATGAAATAACAGATGATGAAACAGAGTATTTCAAATTTGTTGGAGAGTTTGAGAATACATTAGAGCTATTTACAATTCCTTATGATGGAACAGGGGAGGGAATAAATGCTGTAGTATCTTTCCAGCCACCTGTAACTGAAAGTGAACATATAATGCAAGTAGGAACAAGTGGAGGAAGAGTAATAAATACAGAAAATGGAGTTTTGTTAGGAAAAATGAGCTTTCAGATGAAAGCAGATGAATTCGATAAGTCATGGCTTTCTTTGCAAACAAGCACAGAAAGTTCACCTAAAACAGGAATAAGTATAAATATAGATGGAAGTAGTAAATATGAAGAACAATCAACCTTTAGATTTACAGATAAAACAGCATCTAAAAATGTGAATTTGAGTAATTTGGTGTTAAGTTCTGGTACAAAAGATGAAGAACCATCTACCTATAAAGAATATAGTTTAACACCAAAGTTTGAAAAAGGTACCTTAGATTATCAATACGAATTACTAGAATATATAGATAATATGGATATAACGGCAGTTTTGGAGGACTCAAAAGCTACATTAAAACTAAAAATACCAAAAAGAGATGAAAATAATAATTTAGTATATGAAAGTGATGGAAGTTCTATTTCATATGAAGAAATTAAAATTAATGACAATACTCCAAGTAAAGTTACATTAAATAAAATTGGAGAACCAGACACTAAGCTTAAAATAATTGTTACAGCAGAAGATGGAAAAACAAGCAAAGAATATACAATAACAATTAAAAGGCCATATGGAACAATAAAAGGAAAAATATTTACAGAACCTACAAGTTTTACAACAGAGAAACATATAGCTGAAGTTTTAGCATATTTGGAATCAGATGTAGAAGAAAAAGTAAATTGGGAATCAGCAATAAATAATACAAAGAATGGTAAATCAGATGATTTAAATACAGTATTTAGAGGTGACAAAGAGAATTCTATAATAGGTATTGAAGAAAAAAATAAAAT
>CAKPGS010000041.1 GCA_934155165.1 uncultured Clostridia bacterium
ATGTCCTAATGCCACATAATTAAATCCCATTTCTTCTAATTTATTCTTTGAAATTGGATTATATTGCATATCTTCTGTTTTGCTTGCATCAAGACTTGCATGTGTTATTAAAATATTTATTTTATTTTTTTCATCTAGATTTATTTCTTCTATTCCTGAATTTTTGCAATAATAATCTTCAAAACCATATCCATAAATATTTATATTATTTAATTTAATTTTTTCTATTTTTGAATTAAATATTTTTACATTTTCATTCCAATTAAATTTTTGATAATAAGAATTTTTTATATTTGGATCATGGTTTCCTGGCGCTATAAATATTTTTGTTTCTGGAATTTCTTTAAATAAATTATTTATATATTCTATTGTTGTTTCTCTAATATATTTTTGTTCATATAAATCTCCAGCAATAAAAAATAGGTCTATTTTATTTTCTTTTATATAATTTATTATTTTTTTAAATATTTCTCTTTGTTCTAATCTTATTTTTTCTGTTAGACCTTCTATTTCTGATAAACTTGATAAACTGCTATCAAAATGCATGTCTGCAATGTGTACAAATTTCATTTTTACCTCCGTTAATATTTTTTATAATATTATATAAAAATTTTGGGCACGGAGCACCGCGCCCCTACAAAGTTTGATATTTGTTTATTCAAAGACAAAATATAGCTTAATTAATTATTTTGTCTTGTTTTACAATTTCATACAATAAAAAATTGACTAGAAAAATCTTATCACATTAAGATTTTCTAGTCAATATTTTACAAACATTTTTTTGTGATTAATCTTTGTCTATTGGTCCAAATAATTCATCAAATTTTGCTTCTAATTCTTTTTGGATATCTACATCTATTTCGTTTTCTTCTTGAGGAGCTGGTTGTGATGTGTTTGGTAGAATTGGTGGTAATTCTGTTTCTGATGTTTTCTTTTCTTCTTGTATTGGTTCATCTTCAAATAAATCATCTAAAGATTCTACTTTTAAATCTTTTACTTGTTTTCCACCTTTGTTTTCATTACTATCTACATATGGATTGTATGGATTATATTTTCTCCATTCTCCTCTTTCTATTTCTCCTATATCATTATGGCTTATTTCTAAAGCTTCCATTTTTCTTGCCATTGGCTTTTTAAAGTAATAGAATTTGTCTGCTTTTATTGGCCTTACACCTTTTACAAATATTATACATTTATCATTATCAAATCTTCTAAGTTCATCTGGTGTAAGTAATGCTCTTGCCATAATTTGGTCTGATACACTCGTAGATTTACTATGTGTTTTCTTGTCTTTACTCTTTGATTTACTTTCATGTGTAATTGTTTTTTCTCCAAGTGCTTTAGAGAAATATTCAACTGTTTTTTGTGAGTTACTTCCTAAGAATACGTGTGTATCACAGTTTCCTATAATTGTTTCATATGATTTTTCGTATATTGCTTCTAATTGGTCAAGGTTTTGTAAAATAACACTGAAGGAAATTTTCCTACTTCTACTTGTTGAAATCTTTTTATCAAAATCTGGTATTTTTCCTATATTTGCGAACTCGTCTAATATAAAGAAAGTTTGCATTGGTAATTTTCCGCCATTATTATCCGCAAAATCGTATAATTGTTGTATCATTTGTGAGAAGAATATTGTTAATAAAAAGTCGTATGCTGTATGTGTATCTGACGATATAACATATACCGCTGTTTTCTTTTTACCTATATCTTCAAAACTTATTGTATCTGTTGATGTTAGTTCTGCAATCTCTTTAGAATCAAATTTTCCTAATTTAGATTGCAATGAACTAAGTATTGAACCATATGTTTTTTCTGGTGCAATTTCAATAGATTTATAATACATTCTTGCTGGGTGGTCATATGGTAATTGTGAAATTAATTCTGTAAGTAAATTGCTTCCCTTATTATTGTTTGCAGCTCTTACAAGTTCTGCACAACTTGCTAAGTTTTGTTCTTCTTCTGGTCTTGTTGCTATTAAATAATAAATTAATGCCTTTAATAGCATTTCCGCCATATCATCCCAGTAAGGGTCTGAACCACTATCTGTTTTTTGTCCTTTTACTATTGTGTTTGCTATAACGTCTACATCTAATTCACTTGAAATGTGCATTAATGGGTTGTAGCCATCGCTATATTGTGGATGAACTAAGTTTAATACTTTTATTTCATATCCTTTTGATTTTAAATAACCTGCTGTTCTATCATATAATTCACCTTTTGGATCTGTAAAAATATACGATCCTAAACATTGGTAAGCATTTGGTATTGAGTATGCAGAAGATTTACCAGACCCAGATCCGTCCAACAATTAAAACATTAACATTTCCTATTTTGTCTAAAGGTAAATAATTATCTTCTGCAAGTATTATTCCTTCTTTTTCGCTTAATACTTTATATTGTTCTCCATGTTCTGCCCAGCCACTTGAACCATGTTCAATATCTTCATATTCACTTTTTGGTTTTAATTTACGTATTCCTACAATCATTAATATAACGAAAACTATTGTATATAATAATAAATTATGCATAAATGTTGAAAAATATAATTTGTTAAACATTTTTCCTAAATTTGTTCCAACTGCTGTAATATTGCTAGAAATATTTAAAATAAAGTTTTCTAAATCAAATCCATTAATAGTTGTTGAATCAACTACCGTTATAGTTACGGGAAGCACAAATACTATGGCTAAAACAAGCCATAGTATCGCAAATTTTCCAAAATATTTTTTACTTTTTTTAATCGCTTTTTCTATCTTATAATTCATATGTATTCACCCTTTTCATATGTACATTATCTGTCTTCAATTTCATGTGATTTATTTTTATCAGCTTTTCTTTTTATTTGATTGTATCTTTCTTCTGTTATTTGATCTAAAATTGCTCCACTTTTATCAATTCTTACAATCTTTCCATTTTCTTCTTTTATTTGGTGATACCCAGCATTAATTACAATTTCATCTATAATTTCATTTGTTTTCTCCGCTGTTAAAACATTTATAATTTTTCCTCTTTCATTAGTGTTTAAAGACATAGACACTATTTTAAACGAATCACCATTTGATTGATTCTTTGCCATAATTCAACTTCCTCCCTTATTTGTCATCTCTTATTTCAAACGCGAAATAAGATTTATATGGTTTTAATTTACATTTTCCTTTTACTTCATTTGTTTTTTCATCAAAATATATCATTGGTTTAACTTCTTCTGCTGTTTCTGGATCTATTATAGATATTGGTCTTTTGAAATTTGGTGTATAATTAAACTCTTTGTATATGTTTTCTTCTTCTGAATATAAAGTGTCAAACTTCATAGGAATAGGATTTTTTGAAATTCTAATTTTGTCGTTTTCAACAGTTCCCATATTTATTACAACTTTTTCTCCTGAAAAAGATAAAATAACAAGGTTATCTCCTGTTTCTGAAGGATTATCTATAAAAAATGTTTTCTTTTTATTGTTTCCGTTTAGTTCTTCAGTGTAGTCTAGTCTTTCAACTGTATATTTTGGATGATTCTCCAAAAATTCTTTTTCAGTTTTATTCACTTGATAAATTACAGTATTAACCCCTTGTGGATCTGTTATACTAAAATGTTTTCCTATAAGGTTTTCCATTTTATTACACCTCATCTCTATATTCCATATATTTTCTTCTGTTTATTACAATCACTGGCATCTATTATACTTTGTTTGCTTTAATTTGTCAATCGATTTATGTTAATTTTATATTCCTCTTGGGTTGTAAGTTGATATTTCTGATAGTTTAGTGTATAGTTTTTTCTCCTCGTTTGATAATTCTTTTGGTACTACTATCATTACTTGTGCAATTAAGTCTCCTCTTCCGCCTTTTCCATCTTTATAACCTTTTCCTTGTATACGTACTTTTTCTCCACTTTCTATTCCTTGTGGTATATAAATTGATGTTGTATCATCTATTGTACTTAGTGTTGCTTTTGTTCCAAGAGCTGCTTCCCATGGTGTTATTTTTAATTCTGTATATATATCAATTCCTTGCAATCTATATTTTTTATTATTTTCAATGTTTACTCCAATTAATAAGTCTCCATTTTTTCCACCATTTACACCTTTTTTCCCTTGACCTATTAATCTTATTTTTTCATTATTTCGAATTCCTGCCGGTACTTTAACATTAAATGTTTTCATTTTTCCATTTGTTGCCTTTAAAGAAATTTTCTTTTCACATCCATAAAAAGTTTCTTCTATAGATAAGTCTATTTTTGTTTCTACATTTTCTCCTTTTACCGGAACCTTAGATTCTTTCTTTCTTATCTTTTTTTCTCCTTCTGGAGCTCCAAAGAACATAGTCCAAAAATCACTAAATTTTATATCTACTTTATTTTTGTCATTTTCTTCTTTTTTCTTTTTTCTTCCAACACTACTATTCCACATTCTATCATATTTTTTCTTAGTGGCAACATTTGAAAGTATTTTATATGCTTCGTTTATATCTTTTATTTTTTCTTCTGAAATTCTATCTCCAACATTTAAATCCGGATGATATTTTTTTGCTGCATCCCTATATGCAACCTTTATTTCATGGTTTGTTACCTTACTTGTTTCTAATCCTAATATTTTGTAATAATCTTTAAATTTCATTATTTAACATCCTCCAACAATTGGTGTGGTTATTATATCATACATTATTTTATTTTTGAATATTTATTTCAATTTTTCTATAATTTCAAAAAATTTCATTCCATTAGATGCTTTAAATAACGCAACATCTCCCTGTTTTAATTCTTTGTTTAAAAAATCTTCTGCTTTTTTATTATTTTCGAAATGATAATTTTTCTTTGTATTTACTACATTATTTATATTTTTAGCAAGTTCTCCAACTGTTACTAATACATCAATATTATTTTTATTAAATTCTTCTCCTACTTTTCTATGCAAATCTTCTGCATAACTTCCAAGTTCAAGCATATCCCCTAAAACAGCTATCTTTCTATCTCCTTCAATATCTTTTAAATATTTAAGAGCTGCTTTCATAGAATCGAAACTGGCATTATAAGAGTCATTTATTATTGTTACATTATCTTTTATTTTAGAAATTTCCATTCTTTTTTTAGTAAGTTCAAACTTTTTAATTCCATTTTCAATTTCTTTTTTTGATAATTCCAAAACTCTACCAACTGTTAAAGCACATAAAGCATTATATACAAAATGTTCTCCTCCAACTGGCACAGTAATTTCATATTTTTCATTTTCTGTAATTGCAGTGAATTTACTGCTTTGTTCCATTAAGTATATATCTTTTGCCTTTGAATTACTTTCATTTTCTATTCCATATGTATGTATTTCATATTTATTTTTATTTTCTTCATACCATTTATGTAATAAATCGTTATCATTATTTATTACAACATTTTTTATATTTTTGGAATTTAATATTTCAAGTTTTGCTTTTAATATATTTTCTCTAGACCCTAAATTTCCTATATGTGATGTTCCAATATTTGTAATAACTGCAATATTTGGTTCTGCAATATTGGTCAAATAATCAATTTCTCCAAAATGATTCATTCCCATTTCTACTACTAGTGCTTCTTCATCTTTTAACTTCAAAATTGTAAACGGAAGGCCTATATGGTTATTCATATTTCCTTCTGTTTTTAGAACCTTATACTTTTCAGATACTACACTTGCAATTATATCTTTGGTACTTGTTTTTCCAACACTTCCTGTAACTGCTATAACTGGAAAATCCTTTCCATATAAATTTCTTTTAAAATTAGCAATTTTACCTATTGCTTTTACTGTATCATCAACTAATATTATAGAAACCTCTTTATTTTTAATATATTCTTCATCAACTTCTATATCTTGTAAAATGCATACCTTTGCTCCATTTTCAATAGCTTGTTTATATAAAGTATTTCCATCAAAATTTTCACCTTTTATGCCAACATAAACATCACCACTTTGTAGAATTCTTGTATCTTTACAAAAGTTTTCACAATTATATTTTTTATCTCCACAAATTAATTTTCCATTGCAAATATTTAAAATATCTTCTACTGTAATATTTTTCATTAAAAATCACCTCTATAAATTCTATGCTATTATAAAATAAATAAAAGTAATTTACAATATTTTTAAACATAAAATAGATGCAGAATAATCCGCATCCTTTTTTAATTAATATTCTTATTTATTTTCTACACTTCTATTTGCTATTTCAATCGCTTTTGTTACTATATTACCACATGTTTTTGATGGTACATTTCCCCATCCTCCATCTTTTTGTACTTGTTCATATACACCTAATTCTTTTGCTATTTCTTCTTTTAGATTTTTAGATATTAGTTTGCTATTTCTAGACATTTTGTAATACCTCCTCTTTAAGAAAACAATTATTTAATTCGTTTTCTTAATATTATTATGGACTGTATTACTAAAATTATTTTTTCAATTTTTTACATTGTTAATGTTCCATTTCCTGTATCTACAATTAGTAATATATCTTCTTCTCTTCCATTTTCTGCATTTATATATACTATATAATTTTTATCGTTTACTTTTCCCTTAAATTCATAACAAAGTATTTCTGTTTGATATTCTGTTGGGATTATTGCTAATTTTTCACTTTCTACTTCTAATTTTTTATTTAATGTTTTTTTAGCTTCTTCCAATGTTATTTTTGGACTTTCAATATTTCTAACATAATGTGAATTTAAGTATCCACTTGTTTCCATTCCCATTATTTGACCATTGTCTAAAGCAATTTTTATTTTAATTAAATCTGGATAAATTATTACTCCATTTTGTTCATATGCAAAATTTATTGTTAACATTCCGCCTTCTTTTATATAGTAAGTTTCTTTCATATTTTCTATTTCTCTTGAAACTAAAAATTCTTTTGCCTTTGCTACCGCTTCTTCTTCATTCATGCTTTCTGCATTTATATCTCTATTGTATGACATATACACAATATGTCCGCCTTTTTTACTAATTGAGATGCTCATTTTATTATCATCTCTGCCATCTTGTAAATTTACACTAAAGTCGTAAGTTAGTATTTCTGTATTTTCAGATTCTCCATTTAATGAAATTTCTTTTATATTTTCTGCTCCAACAAAATTTTCTACAACTTTTTTTGCATCTTCTTCAGATACTTCTTCTCCTGTAAGTCCTTTCTTTTCTTTTGATGTTAAGTGTTCTGAAAATGCTCCATCATATATAAGTCCTGAATATTCATGAAAATTTTCCTCTAAATTGCTAAAACTATCTAAAGAAATATTACTAACTTGTTGAGCAAATGCATTGTTTGTTTTTTGAGTTAATTGTTTCCAACTTATTCTCCCGCTTTCCATATCTGTAGATAATTGTGCTAATGTTTTTTCTAGTTCAACACTATAATTATATAATTCATTTAAATTATCTAATTCTTCTTGAGTTAAGCTTTCATTATAAATATTTTTTCTAGATAAACTATAACTATAATCACTTACTTGATTTAAAAATTTCTCTGTTTTTTCAAGCTCATTTGTATTAACAGGTAATTCTGCTAAATAAGATTGAGCAAGATTTGCTTCTCTCCACACATTTGTAAGAGTTTCTGCTCCATGTTCAGGAGTTGTGGATATTACAGATTTTGCAAGATAAGTTTCCACATTTTGCACATAATTTATTAATTCATATAAAGATTGATTATAATCATTTTCAGAAACTTGAATATATTTTTCATTTTGATAAATTATAAAACTCACCAATAAACTTAAAAGTAAAATTGCAACAATTATTATAATTCTAACAAATTTATTATTAATTGCTTTCTTAATATTATCTTTCATAAAAACACCTACACTTTTTTATAATATTTTGCATAAATTTTAAAAAAAATATTCCATTTTTTGAATTTTTATTTAATTTATGTTAGAATTTTTT
>CAKPGS010000042.1 GCA_934155165.1 uncultured Clostridia bacterium
TCGAGGTGACAGGGATCGAACCTGCGACCTCATGGTCCCAAACCACGCGCGCTACCAACTGCGCTACACCTCGATATGATTTTTTGTTGCTCAATGCTTATATATAATAGCATAAATAAACAGCTTTTGCAATAATTTTTTATAAAATTTTTAAAATTTCTTGAAAAAAGTTAATTTATACAGTATAATATGAAATGCAAAGTGATTTTAACATATAATATGTGCTCGTAGTTTAGCTGGATAGAATGCAAGGCTACGAACCTTGAGATCGGGGGTTCGAATCCCTCCGGGCACACCAAGTCTTTGAAGAAATTTAAAGACTTTTTTTATATTATAGGAAAGTTCTATTTTTGGTGTAGGGGTCGGCGTCCTTAGGGCGACCCGCGTGGCAAAGCCACTTTTTTGTTGAATTAAATATAATAGTTTTATTTTATTACGGGGGTTAATTTTTGATAAAAATGATCTTTGATTACATATATTTTAAAATTATAAAATAAACCTATGATAATAGGCTTAAAATTAATTATCAAATTTAAATTTTTTATAAGAATCTCTACACCAAGAATTAAAAGTTTTACAACTGATATATTCAATACTTTTACTTGAAAGAAAATTATTTTGAAATGCATAATCATTCCAAATTGATTCGTTTGGAAAATCCCTGTATGTGTTGAAATAATTTTGAAGACCCTGAATACTTTGTTCATAAAAATACTTCATATTTGAATTATAATAATTATTAATTTCTTTATCTAATTGCTGACTTATTGTTAAAGTTTTTTCGGAACATAAGCCATATTTGTCTATATAATGGTACATTTTATTTTTTAATTTTTTTAACATCTATTAATCCTCGTATTTAAATAAGTCTTTAATATCTACATTAAGAGCTTTAGCTAATTTACACAGTACAGAGATTGTGGGTTCTCGTTCTCCATTTTCTAAGTAACCAATATGGCTTGAACTTACACCACTTATTTTTGAGAGTTTCTCTTGGGAGAGACCACGTTCTTCACGTATTTCTCTAATATATATTTTTAACATCTGTGCACCTCTGTGCTTATTATTTACATTTTAATTAAATCACATACTATAGCCACTATGGTGGTTTTTTTATAAATAATTAAATATAGATAAAACAATAGAAGAATATAAAAAGCAAATCAACATAAAAACTTGATAAAAAGCCAAAAATATGCTATAATTAAAAAGGATTTTAAAAATTGGAGGAAATCTTATGAAAAATTATGAAATGAAAAGAAAAAAAATAGAGCAAGAGCAGTTAATAAATAGTATTTTAAATAATAAAGAAATGGAACATGAGGCTTTAGTAAAAGCAGCAAGGGAAGTTAAGGAAAATTCTCAAGAAAAAATACAAAAAAGAAAAAATGAAATTTTAGAACTAAGCAAAAAAAGAGAACAAGAAAAAAATAGAAAAGAATTAGAAGACTTAGAAATACAAGATCAACTAGATAAATGGAATGAAATTTTAGAACAAGCAAAAATGATGAGAGAAAGTAAAGTTGACTTGATAATGAGAGACATAGATGAAGAATTGAAAGAGAAAGAAGAAAAAAACAAACAAAAAACTTTTAAATCAATAGTTAGTGAAAACAGAAAAAAATTAGAAGAAAGAGAAAGAGAAAACTTTAGAAGTAAGAATAAAATTGAACAAGAAAAAAGAGAGAATTTAGCAAAACAATGGCAAGAATTAAAAAAGAAACAAGATGATGAAGATAGAAAAAAAAGAGGACAAGAAATAATAGATAGAGTAAGAGGGAAAAATACCTTAAGAAAACAATTTAAAAATTTTGTTGAAAAAATGAATCCATTTAAGAAAAAGAAAGCTATTGAAGCATATAGAAAAAATATGGATAACTATAATTTGCAATTCAAAAATAAAGAACAATTAAATAACATGAATAACTCTAAAGTGGTAAATAAGTCCAAAAAATTATCTTCTACACAAGCTTTATTTGGAGAATATTATAAAAGAGCTTACATAGACCATAAAAAAGCAAATGAAAATGCAAATAAAGAAAATATAGAAAAAACACCAGTTACCTTTAGAGGAAGAACAATAGGATAAGAATATTTATCTCACCTTAATAATATAAATTATTAAGGTGATTTTTTTGAATGAAATTTTAAAAACTACATTAGTAGGGTTATTTTTTGGAACATTTGGAACAACTTTAGGAGGAATAATAGGAACATCCTTTAAAAACACAAGTAATAAATTTTTAAGTTTTATATTGTCTTTAGCCTCAGGCCTAATGACAGCAATAATATGTTTTGAACTAATACCAGAAGCCTTAGAAATAAGTTCAATTATAAATATCTTTGTTGGAGTTATATTTGGTGTAATAGTAATGATAATATGTGATCTACTTGTGGAAAAAAAGTTTTCAGGAAGTAAAAAATACACAGGAAAAAATTCTTTACTAAAAACAGGCATAATTGTAAGTATAGGTCTTGCAATACACAATTTTCCAGAGGGATTAGCAATTCGGAAGTGGATTTGAAGCATCATTAAAACTTGGTTTAAGTTTAGCAATAGCAATATGTTTTCACGACATACCAGAGGGAATATCAATGGCTGTTCCAATGAAAAATGGAGGAATGAAATCTGGAAAAGTAATATACTATGTTGTATTATCTGGAGTAACAACTGGAATAGGAGCATTCTTTGGAGCAATAATAGGAGGAATATCTCAAAGTGTTATATCTATGTGCTTAAGTTTTGCCGCAGGAGCAATGTTATATATAGTTTCAGGAGAATTAATTCCAGAATCCAATAAATTATATAGTGGTAGAATGAATGCGATAGGAAATATTATAGGAATAACACTAGGTATAATAGTAACAACATTATAATTTGCATACAAATTTTATATGTGTTAAAATTCTTTCGGAGGATTTTAATATGAAAGTAATGTTTATATGTACAGGAAATATATGTAGAAGTGCAATGGCACATTGGTTATTAGAAAGTGAAAAGAAGAATAATAATATTGAAGTATATTCTTGTGGAATATATGCAGAAGATGGAGATAAGCCAACATACAATGCAATAGAAGCTATGAAAGAATATGATGTAGATTTAAGTAAACACAGAGCAACAAATATACGTAATTCAAAAATAAAAGAAATGGACTTGATATTATGTATGACAACATCACATAAAAGAGATGTATTATATATGTATCCAGAGTTAAAAGACAAAGTATTTACTTTAAAAGAATATACAAATTATAAAAAAGAAGAAAATTCCTTAGATATAAGAGATCCATGGGGTTATGACTTAGAAACATATAGGTTTTGTGCCGCCGAAATATATAATTGCATAGAAATTTTGTTGAAAAAAATTAAATACAATAAAAAATAATAAAAGTCTGCTCCATCATTCACACTGCAAGATGGAGCTAATTATATATTTTTTTTAATATGATGTCAATAGAAAAACAAAAAAATGTTTGTGAAATCTATTGACATTTTTTCTGCTCAAATATATAATCTAAAACACAAAAAATGTAAAAAATAAGGAGAAAAAAATGCAAGATATATTAGATGGATTAAACGATAAACAATATGAAGCAGTTACAAATACAGAAGGGCCAAGCTTAGTAATTGCAGGAGCGGGAAGCGGAAAAACAAAAGTATTAACACATAAAATTGCATATTTAATGGGAGAAAAAAATGTATCACCATTCAATATTTTAGCAATAACATTCACAAATAAAGCAGCAAACGAAATGAAAGAAAGAGTAGAAAAACTAGTAGGCGATGTTGCAAAAGATATGTGGATAGGAACATTCCACTCAATATGTGTACGAATATTACGTAGATATATAGACAGAATAGGTTTTGATAGCTCATTTATAATATTTGATACATCAGACCAAAGAACATTAATAAAAGAATGCCTAAAAAAATTAGATATAGACGACAAAATGTTTACAGATAGGTCTGTACAATTTGAAATAAGTAATGCAAAAAATGAAATGCTAGAACCAGAGCAATATCAGGCAAGAGCAATGGGAGATTTTAGAAAAGAAAAAATTGCAGAAATATATACTTTATATCAAAACAGACTAAAAGAAAATAATGCAATAGACTTTGATGATATAATTAACTTCACTATAAAAATATTAATGAATAATCCAGATGTACTAGAATACTACACAGAAAAATTCAAATATGTGTTAGTAGATGAATACCAAGATACAAACAAAGCACAATTTACACTTGTTTCAATACTTGCTTCAAGATATGGAAATATAACAGTTGTTGGTGATAACGACCAAGGAATATATTCTTTTAGAGGTGCAGATATAAGCAATATTTTAAACTTTGAAAGAGACTTTCCAGGTACTAAAATAATAAAACTAGAGCAAAATTATAGATGTACACAAAATATTTTAAATGCAGCAAATGCAGTAATAAAAAACAATGAAGTAAAATACAAAAAAAGCCTATGGACAGAAAATGAAGAAGGTGGACTTCCAATAGTATATTCTGCAAGAGATGAATATGATGAGGGAAGATATATAGTAGAACAAATAGAACACCTAAAAAGAGAAGAATATTATAAATATTCAGACTTTGCTATTTTGTATAGAATGAATACACAATCACGTGCAATAGAAGATATTCTTAGAAGAGAAGATGTACCATACAAAATTATAGGAGGACTAAAATTCTACGAAAGAAAAGAAATTAAAGATATAATTTCATATCTTAGATTAATAAATAATCCTTCAGATAATATTGCATTAAAAAGAATAATAAATGAACCAAAAAGAGGAATAGGGAAAACAAGCTTAGATAAAATACAAAATATTTCAGATGAAACAGGAATTTCTATGTATGAAATTATAAAAGATGCTACAACATATGGATTAAACAGAGTATATGCAAATGCACAAGAATTTATAAGTGTTATAGAAGAACTAAGAAGCATAAAAGATGAAACAAAAATTTCTGAATTAATAAAATTAACCTTAAATAAAACAGGTTACACAAAAGCACTAGAAACAGAAAATACAATAGAAGCGGAAAATAGAATAGCCAACTTAGAAGAATTTTTAACAGTAGCAGTTGAATTTGAAGAACAAGAAGCAGACCAAAACTTAAATAACTTCTTGGAAGGAATTACACTTACAAGTGATATAGATGGAATGGATGAAGAACAAGAAACCGTAACACTTATGACTTTGCACAGTGCAAAAGGATTAGAGTTCCCAGTTGTATTCTTAGTAGGAATGGAAGAAGGAATATTCCCAGGACATAAATCTATGGCAGAACCAAAAGACTTAGAAGAAGAAAGACGTTTATGTTATGTTGGAATAACAAGAGCTAAAAATCAATTATTCTTAACTTGTAGCAAGCAACGTACAATGTTTGGTTCAACAAGTTGTAATCCAGTATCAAGATTTTTAAAAGAAATACCAGAAGATATGTTAATTGGCTATGAAGAAATAAAAGAAAATAGTAGACCAAGTTTTGAAGACTCACCATTTACATGGAAATATGGAGGAAGCTCAAATGGAACAGTAACATCATATTATGATAAAGGTTCTACAGCAACAAAAGAACAAAACAACAATTATAAATTTAAATCTGCAGAAACATTTTTAAATAGTCTAAAACAAAATAAAACAAGTGTAGATTTAAGTAAATATAAAACAGGACAAAGTGTTTACCACAAAAAATTCGGAGAAGGAATAATAACAAAATTAGATCCAGAAGGAGACGATATAAAAGTAGAAATTAATTTTGCGAAGGTAGGAACAAAACGATTAATGGCAAAATATGCAGGATTAGAAATAATTGAATAAAATAAAATTTTTCGTTCATAATATATTTAGAAATTTTTGTGAAAGGGATGAAAAATATGGCAACATTAAATCAAAGTGAATTACAAAATTTAAGACATTTAATTGGAGCACATGAAACTGCATACCAAAAACTAAATACATTTTCATCACAAGCAGTTGATCCAGAAATAAAGCAAATATTTGCTAAATCAGCACAAGATGCATTAAACACAAAACAAAAATTAATGGAATTCTTAGAACAATAAAAGGAGGAAAGAAATTATGGACGAAAAAACAATGGTAAACGACATTTTAGCATCTGTTAAATCAGACTTAACAGCATATCAAACAGCAATAACAGAATGTGAAGATATGTCATTAAGACAAGCATTTCAACAAATACGTAATAATGATGAATCATTTCAATATGAACTATTTAAAATAGCACAAAACAAAGGTTATTATAAACCAGCAGCAAAAGCAACATATACAGAAATACAAACAGTAAAAAATGATTTACAACAATAACAAAAGGCAACCTTACAAAAGGTTGCTTTTTTGTATTGTAGGGGTCGACTTCCTTAGAGCGACCCGAGTGCGAAGCCACATTCTAACATTCCCTAAGCAGAAAAAGAAAATGAGAGAAAAACAGAAAAAAAACGAGAGAAATGAAAAATATTAAAATAAAATCAAATATATAACCAAATATATAAATTGAATAAAAAAAGATATTAATATAAAATACAAAAAAACCAAAGAAGGGGTGTATTAAAATTATTAGTTCGATAAAAAAACTTCTAATACATTTTAGAAACTCAGTTAAATTAATATCAATAATTTTCCTTGCGGGAATAATCATTACAGGAATTGTAACATATATATATCATCCAATTTATAGTGTATATTTGGATGGCGAACTTATAGGATATAGCAACAGTAAAGCAAAATTACAAACAAAAATTAATGACTATATGGACGAAGGAGATGGGGAAAACGTTGCCTTTGTTGATATAGAACAATTACCACAATACAAATTATGCTTACTAAAAAGAGGAATAACAACAAACGATGATGAAATATTTGCAAAAGTTGCATCATCAGGAATAAATTATTATACATATTATGCAATAGTTGAAAATGGCGAAGAAAAAGCATATATATCTAAATTAGAAGATGCACAAAATGTATTAAATGAGCTAACAGAAAAAAATAGTGAAAATAAAAATAATATTTCAATAGAGCAAAAATACGAAACAAAATTATGCGATTTTGTTACTTCAGAACAAGCTGTAGCAAATTTGTATAAAGAAACTGAGGTAAAAAAATCTACAGCAGTTGCATCAACTGTAACAACAAGAAGCAAAGAAAAAATTACAGGCCGATTTGACGAAAATCAGAAAGGCCGGTAAGATTGATACGCTTATTGAT
>CAKPGS010000043.1 GCA_934155165.1 uncultured Clostridia bacterium
ATAGCCCTAATACTTATGGACTATCAAAGTCTATTTCTACATCAATTTCATTTTTTATAAGTTTTCGTATTTCTTCTATTTCTTTATTTTTTAATACTTTCCCGGTAACAAATATTGGAGTTTTGTCATCTTTATATAAGTTTTTTAACTCTGGTAATTTTTTTCTTAGTACTTTTAGTATTTCTTTGTATTCACTTTTTTCATTTAGTGTTATTGTTAACTCATCTTTTTTTAATTTTATTTCTACTACTTGAGACATTTTTTTACATCCTTTCTATCTAAAGCTTTCTGTATATGGTATAGAAGTTACATCTTCTTGTACTTGTTCTATGTTCATTCCAAAATATTGCTCTATTATCTCTTTAACTGCTTCTGCAGTATAATAACCGTGTCCACCGTTTTCAACTAATACTACAACTGCTATTTGTGGATCGTTAAATGGTGCAAATCCAACGAACCAGGCATTTACTTTTCCTGTAGAGGTTTCGGCTGAACCTGTTTTTCCTCCAACACTTATTGCAAAGTTTTTAAATATACTGTAGGCTGTTCCTCCTTGGTCATCTGTAACAGATTCCATTCCATCTAAAACTGCTCTTAAGTTTTCTTGTGATATTGATATGTCTTCACTTTCTTCTGCTTTTATTCCTGCTTTTTCATTTATTAAATTTTGTATTTCTTCTTTAGAAACTTCTGTGCCATCTGAATTTATAATTCTTTCTACTATTGTTGGTTGTATTTTGTTTCCTCCATTTGCCAACATACTTATATATTTTGCTATTTGTACTAGTGAGAATGAGTTATAACTTTGTCCTATTGCTGCTGATAAAGTTTCTCCTGCATACCATTGTTCATGATATAAATTTTGTTTTGTTTCTTTTGATGCAAGTGTTCCTGCTGTTTCGTTTGGAAGTCCAATTCCTGTTTTTGTTCCAAGTCCAAAGTATTTTGCATATTTAACCAAAGTGTCTATTCCCATTCTATCTGCTGTTTCATAGAAGAAATAGTTACATGAATGTTGAATTGCTCCTGAAACATTAAGTCTTCCGTGTCCTCTATGATAGTCTGTATATATCCAACATTTTGGATTTGTGTATTTAGGATACACTCCTGTATCATTTATTGTTTCTTTTGTTGTAATTGCTCCAGATTCGAGTCCTGCTATTGCTGTTACCATTTTGAAAATTGAACCTGGGGCATATGCTGTTTGCATTGTTTTATTTACTTGAGGTGTATCTTCTGTATTATACTTTTCCCAGTTTTCTGCACTTATTCCTCCTACAAAGTCTTGTGGATTAAAGTCTGGATAACTTGCCATTGAAAGAACTTCTCCTGTTTTTACATTCATTACTATTGCTGCACCTGAGTTTGTTTCATATCTTTTTCCAAATCCACCACTGTTTATTTTTTGTATGTTGTTAGCTAGGGCTTGTTCCGTAACTTTTTGTAGGTTGGCATCTATTGTTAGTACAACATCGCTTCCTTCTACTGCATCTTGTGTAACATATTCTTCTGTATTTGTTCCATCAACTGACATATCTATTTGTTTTGTTCCATCTTGTCCTTTTAGGTATTTTTCAAATAAATATTCTATTCCTGTTTTTCCTATATAATCGTTTGTGTTATATCCATCTTTTACTTCTGAAATTTTTCCTATTGTACCAACAACGTGTGAAGCTAGATTTCCGGATGTATATTCTCTAATTGGTTCGACTACTACACTAACACCTGGAAAGTTTTCACTTCTTTCATTAAATTCTAGTGCACTTTCTCTGCTTATGCCGTTTGAAATTTTAATTGATTTTGTTGTACTGTATCCATCTTGTAGAATTTGATATCTTATTGCTAGTATTTTTCTTACTTGGTTTATGTCCTCATATTGTATTTCATATTTCTTTTTTAATGCTTCTATACTTTGTTCTGGCGTGTAATCTTCTTCTAATTTCATTTTCTTTTTCCAGTTTACTGCTTTTTCTTCAGAATCAAAGTCGAAATATAATTCTCCATTTTCATTTATTTTTATTGGAAATGAGTCTTTATAACTATCTCCGTTTTTTTCCAATACTTCTATAATATTTAATATTGTTGTATTTAAGGTTTGATTATCATTTTTACTTTTGTATAATTCTAGGCTAAAGCCCATGCTGTTACCAACTATTTCGTTACCGTTTCTATCTAATATTGATCCACGTGCGGCTACTGCTGTACTTTCTCTTGTAAGTCTTGTATTTGATTGTTCTCTATATTCTTCTCCATGTATTATTTGAAGATTAAAAAGTTGTAATAACAATATTATACCTAAAATATAAATAACTGTTGTTAATGAGTTAAATCTTAATTTTATATTTGGTTTTCCTTTCAAATCTTCACTTCCTTTTTTAGTTTTTATATTTAATAATAACGTGTTAAAATTTTGTTTTCTTTAAACATGTCTTGTACTCCAAAGCCAGCTTTTTGTATTGTTGGATATAAAATTATTGTTAAAATTGCATTATAAATAATTTCTATTATAGCTTTTCTTAAAAAAATTAGCATTTCCCATGAATATGAGAATATCATTGCATTTGTAATATATGAAGCTAGTTCAAATATAAAGGTTGATACAATGACCATTCCTACTATTGTTATTTTGCTATCTTTTGAAAAGTTTTTATCTAATATTCCTCCAAATATTCCTATTGCTCCATACATTATTGCAGAGACCCCTACTTTTTTGCTTATAAAAATATCAATTAACAAGCCAAATATAACACCAAATGTTAATCCATATATTCTGCCTGCAAATAGCCCTATAAATAGAACAAACATTACTATTAGGTTTGGCTTTACTCCAGCTATTGTAAACCAAGAGAAAAAGTTGGATTGTAGTAGGTATATTACAATAAAGGAAAAGAATGCTATAATTGCTAATAATACCTTTTTCATTTATACTTCACTCCTTTCTATTGCATTACAACTAATACTGTATCTAATTTTTTGAAATCTACAGCTGTTTCAACTATTGCATATCTATCTGTTATATTACTTTTGTTTACTATTTTTTTTATTGTTCCAACAAATATTCCCTTTGGATATATTCCGCCCAATCCAGATGTTTCTATGCTATCGTTTTCAACTAAATTTGCATCTGTTGGTATATAGGTTGCTTTTATTCCATTTGTTTCATCTAAAGTTCCTTTTACTATAATGCTATCTTTTGAGCTTGTTATAGTGCAACTTACTGAGCTTGCAGGATCTACTATTGTTTGCACTTTTGATGAGTTCTTGCTTACTGAGATAACGTGTCCAACTAATCCTTTATCTGAGATTACTGTCATATCTACTTTTATTCCATCATCTGAACCTATATTTATTATAATATCACTACTGTAATTGCTTATATCTCTATCTATAACATATGCTGGTTTTGTTTTATATTCTGTATATTTATCTGATAAATTTAATTCCTCTTTTAAAGTTTCATTTTCTGCTTTTATCATTTCTAGTTCACGTAGTGATTCTTCTAATTGGCTGTTTTTATTTTTTAAATCTTCATTTTCTTGTTTTAAATTACTTATATTAGTAAAAAATGCATCATTTCCAGATATTTTATTTTTTAAATAAGTTAATCCATTTTGAATTGGTACAACTAAAGAGCTTACCGTATTTCCTACATATGAGAACTTTTCTATTTTTATATTTGAAACGAACACTAATATAATTAGTATTATTATTGTTATTATTATCCCAAACAAGCTTGTTCTATTGTTTCTTTGCATTTTTTACCTTCTTTCTATTTACATTCTTTTACGTGAGTTTATTAAAACTTTTTTTAGCTTTTCTAAATCTTCCAAAGTTTTTCCCGTTCCTCTTACAACTGAATCTAATGGATTATCAGCAATATAAACTGGCATTCCTGTTTTTTCGCTTAATAGTTTGTCCAAATTTTTTATTAAAGCCCCTCCACCAGCTAGTACTATTCCTTTTTCTGCAATGTCTGATGCAAGTTCTGGTGGTGTTTTCTCTAAAGTGTTTTTTACTATTTCAATTATTTCGTATATAGAGTATTTTATTGCTTCTTCTATTTGGGTTGAATTTACTGTTATATTCTTTGGTAACCCTGTGCCTAAATCTCTTCCTTTTACTTCCATTTCTTCTACTGTCATTAATGGAATTGCACATCCAATTTGTTTTTTTATTTGTTCTGCTGTTGTTTCTCCAATAGCTAAGTTGTATTCTCTTTTTATATAATTTACTATATCTTCATCTAATTCATCTCCTGCAACTCTAAGCGAATTGCTAACTACTATTCCTCCTAAAGATATTACTGCTACCTCTGTAGTTCCTCCTCCTATGTCTACTACTATGCTTCCACTAGGTTCTTCTACGTTTAAGTTTGCTCCTATTGCTGCTGCCATTGGTTCTTCCATTAAGTATACTTCTTTTGCTCCTGCTTGCATTATGGCTTCTTCCACTGCTCTTTCTTCAACTTCTGTTATTCCTGATGGAACTCCTACAACAACTCTTGGTCTTCCTGAATTATATTTTTCATTTACTTTTTTTAGTAGGTTTTTAAGTAATAGTTCTGTAGCTGTAAAGTCAGCTATTACTCCATCTTTCATTGGTCTAACTGCTTTTATTCTTTCTGGCGTTCTTCCTAGCATTTCTTTTGCTTCATCTCCTGTTGCTAGTATTCCACCAGTTTCTCTATCTATAGCTACAACAGATGGTTCATTAAGTACTATTCCTTTTCCTTTTACTGTTACTAGTATATTGGCTGTTCCTAAATCTATTCCAATATCTTTTGATGTCAAATTTAAAAAATTAAACATGTATTTTCTTCCTTTCTCTTTATTTATTAGATTTCAGTAGCTTAGAAAAAATACTAGAATATTTTTCATCTCCAATTACTATATGATCTAGTAATTGTATTCCTAGCATTTCTGCAGCATCATATATTTTTTCGGTTGTTATATAGTCACTTTTACTTGGTGTAGGATCTCCTGAAGGATGATTATGTGCTAATATTATTTTGGGTGCTCCCATTTTTATTGCATCTACTAGTGCTTCCTTTGGTTCTATTAGTGCATAATTTGAGCCACCTAGTGAAATGTCTTTTATTTTTAAAACTTCGTTTTTGTTATTTAGTATTAGTATTTTTGCAATTTCTCTTATTTCGAATTTCATTTCTTGCATTAATAGCTTTGCTGCATCTTCTGAATCTCTGATTTTTATATTTATTTTTTCTATAGGTCTATTCATTCTTTTTGCTAATTCACATACTGCTTTTAATTGAATTGCTTTTACTTTTCCAATTCCTTTTACTTTAATTAGTTCTTCGATTGATAAGTCTTGTAAAAATCTGAGCATTCCTGTTTTATTATTTTTTTCTAAACTTAGTATCTTTTGTGCTATTTCCACAGATGTGTTTTCCTTTGTTCCTGATTTAATTATTATAGCTAATAGTTCTGCATTTGATAGGAATTTTTCTCCATACATTTCTAATTTTTCATAAGGTCTTTCTGAAGATGGTAATTCTTTTATTCTCATATAAGGTCCTTTCTGCTCCCTATTCCCCCTATATAACTACATAACTTTTTTGTATACAAATATTGCGATAAACATTCCAATTATACTTGCTACATTTATTTTTATCATTAGGGCAAATGTAAGTGTTAATACACTTAGGTTTAATACAAATGGAGTTTGCAAACCAAATTCTTGTCCATATCCTAGCCACCATAGTCCATTTATGTTTTTGGTTATTTCTCCTATAAGTCCTCCTAGTACTAATCCTGCAAATATAAATAGTATTAGTATCCATATGCTTTTATCTTTAGTAGCCATTTTTCTCCTCCTTTTTTTCTTACGGAAATATGTTTTTTGTGTTTTTTTCGCTTTTAGTATTATATATGCTAATGGCATTTTTTTCAAGAAATTTTTTAATTATTTACAAATTTATATTTATTTTTTATTTCTTATGTGTTATATTTCTTTTACACCATTTTTCAAAGCTTACATATTATATATAAATTTCCAATAATTACTCGTTTTATATTTGAGAATTTTAATGTATAATTATTATAAAGGGTTTAGGAGGTATGATGCAAAATGAAATTTGAAAAACTAAGTGAAAATAAATTAAGAATAACTCTTAATATAAGAGATTTGGCAGATAAAGATATAGATTATCATTCTTTTATGTCTAATTCAGTTGATACTCAGAAGTTATTTTTAGATATGCTCGAAAAGGCTGAAGAAGAAGTTGGCTTTAAAACAAAGAATTATAAAATTATGATTGAGGCTGTTGTTACCTCTACTGGTGAATTTATTGTTACTGTTACTCGTTCACTTCCTGATAGTGTAGAACATTTACCAAAAAAGAAAACCTTTAAAACTAAGAGAAAGTCTGTAAATTCTTTAAATAATAAAATAATATATTCTTTTAATTCTTTTGATGATTTTTGCTTATTTTGTAATTCTTTAGATAAAAATATAGTAAAAAATCTTAGTAAAATTTCTAAAGATATTACTTTACATCTCTTTAAAAATACATATTATTTATTAATTGAGAATTCAAATACAAATTATGTTTATACTAAATCTTTAATTAATTATGTTGCAGAATTTGGAACATATTCACACAATTCTCATATTTTGTGTTATGAATTAAGTGAGTATGGCAAATTGATTTTTAAAAATAATGCTATTAAATTGTGTTTAAAATATTTTAGTTAAAATTTTATATCAAAAAAACGACCCTTGGTCGTTTTTTTAATATAAATATTTTTGTGGATTTAATGCTGATCCATTAACACGTATTTCTAAGTGTAAGTGTGATCCTGTTGAATTTCCTGTTGATCCCATTTTTGCTATTACCTGTCCTTGTGATACTGTTTGTCCAACACTAACATCTAAACTACTACAGTGTCCATAATATGTTTGTACACCGTTTCCGTGTGATATTATTACCATTCTTCCATATGAACCTTTTGTTCCTGCAAATACAACTGTTCCAGATGCTGCCGCTTTTATTGGTGTTCCTTTTGAATTTGCTATATAAAGTCCTGTATGC
>CAKPGS010000044.1 GCA_934155165.1 uncultured Clostridia bacterium
GTATGGTGTTCCTATTTCATCTTCTCTTCTATAACGTTTACCTATAGAACCTGCTTCATCATAGTCACACATAAATTTCTTTGAAAGTTTTTCATATACTTCTGTTGCTTTTTCACTTAATTTCTTAGAAAGCGGTAGTACTGCAACTTTATATGGTGCAAGTGCTGGATGTAAATGTAATACTGTACGAGTATCTCCTTCAGCAATTTCTTCTTCTTCGTAACTGTTACATAAAAATGCAAGCATTACTCTATCTGCTCCAAGTGATGGCTCTATAACATATGGTACATATTTTTCATTTGTTTCTGGATCTAAGTATGTTAAATCTTGTTTTGAATATTCCATATGTTTACTTAAATCAAAATCTGTTCTTGAAGCTATTCCCCATAGCTCTCCCCATCCAAATGGGAATGTAAATTCTATATCTGTTGTTGCATTACTATAATGTGATAATTCTTCTTTGCTATGGTCTCTTAAACGTATATTTTCTTCTTTTATTCCTAAATTTAAAAGCCATTCTTTACAGAATTCCTTCCAGTATTCATGCCATTCTAATTCTGTTCCAGGTTTACAGAAAAATTCTAATTCCATTTGTTCAAATTCACGTGTTCTAAATGTAAAGTTTCCTGGTGTTATTTCATTTCTAAAAGATTTTCCAATTTGAGCAATTCCCATTGGTAGTTTTTTTCTTGTTGTTCTTTGTACATTCTTAAAGTTTACAAATATTCCTTGTGCAGTTTCTGGTCTTAAATATATTTCAGATTTTGCATCTTCTGTAACTCCTTGGAAAGTTTTGAACATTAAATTAAATTTACGTATTTCTGTAAAATTATGTTTTCCACAATTTGGACAACAAATATTGTTATCATCCATATATTTTATCATTTTTTCATCTGGCCAGCCATCTACTACTTCTTCACAATTGTGTTCATGCATCCATTCTTCTATTAATTTATCAGCTCTATGTCTGGTTTTACATTCTTTACAGTCTATTAATGGATCTGAGAATCCACCAACATGACCTGAAGCAATCCATACCATAGGATTCATTAATATTGCTGCATCTAATCCAACATTATATTTACTTTCTTGAATAAATTTTCTTCTCCAAGCTTGTTTAATATTGTTTTTTAACTCAACACCTAAAGGTCCATAATCCCAAGTATTTGCAAGTCCTCCATATATATCTGACCCAGGATATACATATCCCCTATTTTTGCAAAGTGCAACTATTTTATCCATAGTTAATTCTGACATTTTCATTCCCTCTTTCTTACTTTAAAAGCTAATTTCTTAAAGCATTTTATCACATATAAAAACTGTAATCAACCATTTTACAATTTTTTATTTCTTATATATTACGGTTATTTTACAAAAGTCATATTTTGTATTTTTTTGCTGTTATATTATTTGTAAGGTCTTTTTAATATTGAAATTTTATTTATTACTATTATATTACAATTATGTTACTTTTATTTTTGTTTATGTAACCAATTTTGGTTTACATTTATTTTTACACAGTTTTTGTGGATAATGTGGAAAACTTTGTGAATAACTTTAAAATGGCTTTTTTTATATTAATATTATTCACTTTTTTGCAAACGTAAGATTTTATGTTTTTTTATTTCCAATTATTTACAGCGTGTTATGTAATTCTTTTATTGTGAATTTAGTTATATCAAATAAAAAAATTAAGACGACTAACAGTCGCCCCTACATATTTACTTATATTTAACTATGTAATATACAATTAACACAATTTCTGTAATTAAGATTGTGGGAAATCCTATATAAAATTTTGGCTTTTGTGTTTTGTGGTGAAAAGTGTACATTCCAGCTATTCCACCTATACCGCCACCAAGAAGAACTAATGTCACTAATGCATTTTCACTTATTCTCCATTCATTTTTTATAGCTCTTCTTTTATCTATAAACATCGCCAAAAAAGCTATAAGATTTATTCCTAAAACGTAAATGATTATATTTTTTATTGTTAAAATTTCTTCCATTTTATCACCTATTTTATTTTTTATTCAGGCGGACAGAGGCGTCCGCCCCTACATTTTTTATGAACAATTCAAATTTGTCTAAAGACAAAATAATAATTAAGATTAAATTCAGAATATATTGTAGGGGCGACCATTGGTCGCCTAATTTATTTTTTTCTTTTTGGCGGTCAATGACCGCCGCTACATCCATGAAATTTTAGATTAATTCATTATTTTGTTATTTCACAATGTTAATATCAATATTAAAAATTGCGGGTCGTCGGGGACGCCGACCCCTACAACGTCTGACATAATTTTTAATATAATGACAAATATATTTGTTTTGAAATGCCGCGTAAGCGACCAAACGAGCAGATTTCCTGCGAGTGCGATTTGGAGCAATCTTCCTTTTATTAATTTAGATGTTTATAATGTAAATATAAAAAATAATTTTATAAAAATTTAATTATGTGTCAAATGGTCAATAGACCATTTTTTTATTCGAAGATTGCGACACCAAGGCATAAAAAACAATATATTTGTCATTATGTATTTAATAAATTTCATTATAATTATTTTAATTACAGATATATTCTTATAATTCTAATAACATTTAAAATTCAAAGAAAGACATTTGATTACTTTGTGTCATTCCTTTTAAACATCCTGCATTTTTTAACATTTCTATTACAGATTTTCCTACTCCTGAACGTTGTTGTAAATCATCTATACACATAAATTTACCATCTTTTTTTGCTTTTTCTATTCCCTCTGCTGCGACTGTTCCAAGTCCTGGTATACTATTTAATGGTGGACGTATTCCGTCTTCTTCCATTACAAATTTTGTACTATGTGATTTATATAAATCCATTGGCAAGAAGTTTATTCCTCTTTCATACATTTCTAATACCAATTCTAATATTGCATACATATTTTTTTCTTTTACTGTTGCACCATTTCCTAGTAGGTCTATTTCTTTCATTTTGTTTTTTACTCTTTCTTCTCCATGGCACATTATATCACTATCAAACTCATCTGCTCTAATTGTAAAATATGCTGTGTAATATGCTTTTGGCTCGTGTACCTTAAACCATGCAATTCTAAAGGCATTTGTTACATATGCTGCAGCATGTGCCTTTGGGAACATGTATTTTATTTTTTTACATGAATCTATATACCATTCTGGTACATTATTATCTTTCATCATTTGCTCGTATTCTGGCCACTTTGGTTCCTTTCCTTTTGCAACTTTTCCTTTACGTACAGCTTCCATTATTTTAAATGATGGTTGTGGTTCTAGTCCTTGTTTTATTAGATATATCATTATATCGTCCCTACAACATATTGCTTCATCCAGTTTTATTGTTCCTGCTTCTATTAAGCTTTGAGCATTGTTAAGCCACACGTCTGTACCATGAGAAAGTCCAGAAATACGAATAAGTTCATCAAATGTTGTTGGTTTTGTATCTACTAACATTCCGTCTTACGAATTTTGTTCCAAATTCTGGTATTCCAAAGCTTCCTACTTCTGAATGTATTTGGTCAGGTGTAACTCCTAAAGCCTTTGTTGAACTAAATATAGACATTGTTTCTTTATCATCTAATGGTACTTTTGTAGGATCTTTTCCAGTTATATCAAATAACATTCTTATCATTGTTGGATCGTCGTGCCCTAGTATATCTAGTTTCAATAAGTTTTGATCTATTGAGTGATAATCAAAGTGTGTTGTTATAATATCTGAATTCGGATCATCTGCAGGATGTTGTACTGGTGTGAATTCATATATTTCTCTACCTTTCGGAACAACTATAATTCCTCCAGGGTGCTGTCCTGTTGTTCTTTTAATTCCAACACAACCTTTTGAAACTCTATTTATTTCAGCACTACTTACAGGTATTTGTCTTTCTTCATAATATTTTTTTACATAGCCATATGCAGTTTTTTCTGCTACTGTACCAACGGTTCCAGCTTTAAATGTTGTTCCTTTTCCAAATATTACTTCTGTATATTTGTGTGCTTTTGCTTGATATTCTCCAGAGAAGTTTAAGTCTATATCTGGCTCTTTATCTCCATTAAATCCAAGGAATGTTTCAAATGGTATATCCATTCCATCTTTATCTAACCTATGTCCACATTTTGGGCAATTTTTATCTGGTAAGTCAAATCCATTTTTACATCCATAATCTGTAAAATCTGAATATTTACAATTTGGACATCTATAATGTGCTGGCAGAGAATTAACTTCTGTTATACCTGTCATATTTGCAACAAATGATGAACCAACAGAACCTCTTGAACCAACTATATATCCATCTTCGTTTGATTTCCAAACTAATTTCTGTGCAATTATATACATAACGGAGAAACCATTTTTTATAATTGAGTTTAACTCTTTATCTAGTCTTTCTTGCACTATTTCTGGTAATTGTTCTCCATATAATTCGTGAGCTTTACTATAAGCTATGTTTTTTATTTCCTCCTCACAACCTGGTATGTGTGGAGGACATTTTTCAGGTGATATTGGGCTTATTCTTTCACACATATCACTTATTTTATTTGTGTTTTTCACAACAACTTCATATGCTTTTTCTGGTCCTAAGTATTGGAATTCTTCAAGCATTTCATTTGTTGTTCTTAAGTATAAAGGTGCTTGTAAGTCTGCATCTGCATATCCTTGCCCTGCCTCCAGAATTCTTCTATATATTTCATCTTGTGGGTCCATAAAGTGAACATCACAAGTTGCAACTACTAGTTTACCTAGTTTTTCTCCCAATTCTACTATTTTTCTGTTTATATCTCTTAGTGCCTCATCGTCTGCAACTACACCATTTCTAACTAAAAAGGCATTATTTCCTATTGGTTGAATTTCTAAATAATCATAATCTCTTGCTATTTCTTCTATTTCTTCATCTGATTTTCCTTTTTCTATTGCTTGGTACAATTCTCCTGCTTCACAAGCACTTCCTAATATAAGACCTTCTGAATATTTTTTATACAAACTCTTTAATATACGTGGTTTTCTATAAAAATAGTGTAAATGAGATAATGAAATTAATTTATATAAATTTTTTAGCCCTACATAATTTTTTGCAAGTATGATAGCATGGTACATTGGTAATTTTTTATATGCTTGTTTTTCTGCTTCTTTATCTAGTCCTACAATATCAATATCATCTACTGTTTTTGCCCCTTTTTCTTTTAGCATATCAATCATTACATTAAATACTTTAACTGTTGTATCAACATCATCTAAAGCTCTATGTGCTACTTCTACTTTTATTCCTAAGTTTTCTGCAATTATTCCAAGTTTATACTTCTTATAATTTGGAAATAGCATTTTTGCAAGTTTAAGTGTATCTAAATATGTATTATTTAACTCATATCCTAAAATTTTTGCATTGTGTTTTAAAAATCCTATATCGAAATCTGCATTATGTGCAACAAGCACAGAATCTCCAAAGAACTCTAGAACTTTTGGTAATACTTGTTCTATTGTTTCAGCATCTTTTACCATATCATCTGTAATATTTGTAACTTCTGTAACCTTTTCTGGTATATGTTTCTCAGGGTTTACGAAACAAGAAAATGTATCTATTACTTCTCCACCTTTAATCTTCATTATTCCTATTTCTGTTATTTTTTCTGTTCTATATGAAAGTCCTGTTGTTTCTAAGTCAAATACACAATATGTTGTATCTATATCTTGCCCTTTAGAGAATGAAATTGTTGGAACTCTATCTGGTACTAAATATGCTTCAACACCATAGATAATTTTCATATCTTTGTTATCTCTACCTAAAAGTTTGTGTGCTTCTGGAAAGGCTTGTACAACTCCATGGTCTGTAATTGCAATAGATTTCATTCCCCATTTCATGGCTCTTTTTATTAAATCTGTTGCAGATGTCATTGCATCCATTTGACTCATTTGAGTATGCATATGTAGCTCTACTCTTTTTTCTTCTGCTAAATCCATTCTTTCTTGTTTTTTTCTTCCTTGTGTTTCTATTATTGTATTCGCTATAACTCCAAGTTCTTTGGCGAATGGATCAAATTGTGCTGTTCCTTCTATTTTTACTCCTTTTGCACTTTGTATTTTCTTTAATACTTCTGCTCCTCTTTCTCCTGGTACAAAGGCTTTACAAGTTATTGTGCTTGTTCCATCATATACATCAAACATAACAAGCCATTTACCACTTTTTAGTTCTCTTGAATCTGTATTTATTACTTCTCCTTCTAAACTTAACTTTCCAGTATCTACACCAATATCTTCTACTTTTACTAGCTCTTCTCTTATGTTCATATTT
>CAKPGS010000045.1 GCA_934155165.1 uncultured Clostridia bacterium
GGCTTATATTCTCCAGGTTTTGCAAAAAACATTATTTCATCTCCTTAATACATTTGTTATTCTTATATCATAAAATAAGTATTTTTTCAATTTTAAAAAACAGGAATTCCTCATAATAAAAAAATAAGCTCCCAGAGATAATATCTCTGGGAGTTTTACACCTAGGGTGCAGACGAAAAAAAAGTATGAGATCGGTTCCCCAACCGATAAATATATTATACTCTTAAAAAATCAAAAAGTCAAAATTATGCCATTATTTTCTTCATTTCTTCTTGTCTTTTCACTTTTTTAGTTGTTGTTTTTATTAATTCTTCATCTGTTAAAATCATTCCTTTTATATATTTGTATCGTGGCAAAGTTTTATTTATTTCTTTTATTTCGTTCCAAATAATTTTATATAGTTCTTCTTCTGTTTTATCACTGTATTTTTCTTTAACAATTTCTTTATTGTATACAACTTTTATAGATAATTTCACATCATTCTTATCTTTTTCATCTGGCATTCCATATACCATACACTCTTCTACTAATTCTAACCTATTTACTAATGTTTCTAATTCTTCTGGAAATACTTTTTTACCATTTTTTAGTACTATTAGGTTTTTACTTCTTCCTGTTATTGCTAAACATCCATTTTTATCTAAATATCCTAAATCTCCTGTATAGAACCATCCATCTTTTAATACTTCTTTTGTAGCTTCTTCGTTTTCATAATAGCCAAGCATAACATTTGGACCTTTTACACGTATTTCCCCTATTCCGTTTTCATCTGGATTTTCTATTTCTAATTTTACATTTAGCATTGGTATTCCAACAGTTCCTGCTTTCATACATTTCTTGTTCTCTGCTGCTATAACTGGAGATGTTTCTGTTAAACCATACCCTTGAACTACTTCTATACCTAAGTCGTTAAATCCTTTAGCTATTTTACTATCTGCAGGAGCTCCTCCAGAAATTACGAATCTTAGTTTCCCACCTAATTCATTTATTATGGATTTAAATAGAATTCTTCTAAGATCTATATGTAATTTTAATAAGAAGTTACTTATTTTTGTTGCAATATTTACAAGTTTTGTTTTTCCTTGCTTTTGAACTTCTTTCATAATTGTTTTGTATATTGCTTCTACTAAAACTGGTACACCAACAAAAACAGAAACTCCGTATTCATTTAAGTTTTTCTTTATATATCTTAAGCCATCTGGAAATACTGTTCTTACTCCATATGCAAGCATTACTACCATACATGTTGAACCAAATATATGATGAAATGGTAAAAATGCAATATTTGTATCTGTACTGTAAATTGCCTCTACACATTGCATTGCATATACATTTGAAGCAATGTTTTTTTGAGAAAGCATTACTGCTTTAGATTTTGATGTTGTTCCAGATGTAAATAACAAAATTGCCATTTTGTTTTCATCTATTTTTGCATTTATAAAATCTGTTTTTCCTCTATTTATTTCTTCATTACCTATTTTTAATAATTCCTTAATATTTTTGAATCCTTCCGCTTCTTCAAAGCAAACATATTCTTTAAGGTTTGTGTTATTTTTTTCTTTTATTTGACATATTTTTTCTTCATATTTTTTATCAAAGAAAATCATATCTGCTTTACTTCTAATTAAAGAACTTTCAAGCTCATCATATTGCAAATCTTTATCTAAAGGAACTGAAACATTTCCACCTAATAAATTAGACAAATGAGCAATAGCCCATTCATAGCTATTTCTACCTATAACTGCAATTCTTCTCCCTTTAAAGCCTAAACTATATACTGCAGTTCCTAATTTATTTATATCTTCTAATAATCGTTTATATGTAATGTTTTCATATTCTACTTTTTTATTTTCTGTATGTTTTATTACAAAAGCAATATTTTTTGAATACTGCTCTACAGAGTTATAAATTATTTCCTTTATGTTATTAAATTCTTGCGCATAATACAAATTGTTACTATACCTCATATTTAAAATCTCCTTAAAAAAACTATGGCCAAATTGTACCATAGTTTTTTTAGTTTGTGTTGTATACTGACTTACGAGTCTAATAAATATTAAATAAAATTAAATATTAGATATATTATCAATATAAAAAGTGCAATAGATACTATTATTAAAATCCACATAAAAACTTTAGTCATATAAGTTATACTTACAGCCATTGGTCCAACGTTATTATTTTCAACTGTATTTTCTATATACACAACTTTAAATTTATCTTTTTCTACTTCTATCGGCGTTCCTCCAGATGTTCCAGTATTTAAGTTTGTTACTTTTCCTCCTAGAACATCAAACTCAGCTTTGTTAATTACACCTGTAACTGATGGATCTGTTTCTCCTCCTACATATGCATTTATAATGTTTCCTCCTGTAACTTTAACAGTAGCAGTATTTACTATACCTCTATTTGTAGTTTGCAATACATTTATTGAACCATTTGTTATTTTTATTTTTCCATTTTCTGTATAACCATTTGAACCACCTGCTGTTACATATGCTTTAGATAAATCTCCACCGTTTATTATTAAATTAGCATTTTCTACATATGAAAGTCCTTGACCTCCTCCAAAAACTAATCCATAATTTGAAGGTACCATATCTATTATTCCATTATTAATTACTACATTTGTATTAGTTGTTCTGTTTTTAGAATTTATTAAATCTCCCTCTTTTCCAGCTGAATAACTAACACCAGAAATTTTAGCACTTGCTGCTCCTCCACCAACAACAGCTGACACAGTTCCACCATTAATTGTAATATTTGTATTTTCTACATTTGTATAAATAAGTCCTCCACCCATTAGAGTGGTTAATATAGTTCCATTGTTCACAGTAACATTTGTATTTTTTACGATAGATGGTTCATTTTCATTTAAAGAAATTCCTCCACCATAAATTAAAGATACTGTACCGTTTTCCATTGTGATATTTGAACTTTCATATGAAGTTCCATTTGTTCCTCCACCAAAGATTGTAACAGTACTTGGAACAACTTGATTACCTCCATCCCAATAAACTACAGTATTATTACTTGAATCTGTATTAATCGTAATTGGTGTACCATTTGCATAAAAAGCTCCTGCATTATTGTTATAAGTTTCATCATAAACTGGTGCAGTTACTGCCTTTGATACATTAAAAAAGCATAAAATACTGAAGAAAACTGGAATTATAAGACACATACTTATAATTTTTTTCATAAAATCTTTCCACCTCTTCTATGACTAGTAAATTAATAGTCATACTATATTTTATGCTTTTTATTTTGTTTTGGATTTTATTATAATTTTACTTAAATAATTACTCTTTAATACTATTAATATTTTCAAGTTCTAGTTTATCTTTTATTTTTTCTAACGCTATTCTTCTTGCACTTATTTTATTTTTTTCTTCTTGTGATAATTCCGCTAAAGTTTTTCCATTTGATAATTCAAATATCTCATCAAAACCAAATCCATTATCTCCGGATAGGCTTTTCGGCAACAAAACCATCTATTGTACCTTTTTCACAAATTGTAGTTTCGCCATTTGATAATGCAATCGCAGTTGTAAAAGATATTTTTCTTTTTTTCTTTGGAACACCTTTTAATTTCTCAATTATTGCTAAATTTCTTTCTCTATCTGTACCACTATGCCATCTTTTAGTTAGCACTCCTGGAAAACCATCTAGAAATTCTATTTCAATACCAGAATCATCTGCAATACACATTTTTCCACCTATTTTCTTTGCTATAGTTTCTGCTTTTTTAATTGCATTTCCTTCGAATGTATTTTTGTCCTCCTCAACATCTATATCAATTTCTAGTTCATTCATTGATATAACTTTATATTCATTTAAAACTTCCTGTGTTTCTCTTATTTTACCTTTATTTCCTGAAGCTATTATTATTTCTTTCATAAATTTACTCCTAGTTTTTTAATTTAATATCATAAACATTAAAAGTTTTTCCAATTATGTATTTTAAAATTTTAGAACTTGTCATTTGCACATAAAATTTTTCTAGACTTTTTTTGGTTATAGAAAAATTTTTATTAGTAGTTAATATTTCGTATTCAACTCCTACATCTTCATAAAATACATTAGTTTCTTTAAAACCATTCCTTAAATAAAAATTCTTTCTCTTTTGTTTTATTTCTCTATTAATATTATCTATTTTTTCTATGCTTAAAATAACTGTATTATATTCATTAGCTAAATCTTTAACTATTTCTGAACCATATCCTTTGTTTTGTTTGTTTTCATCAATAGCAAAATACATTAAATATGCATTATTTTCGTATGTTAATAGGTACTCGATTCCAACTAATTCATTTCCATTTATAACTTCCATAAATTTAATGTTATTTTCTTTTGAGCAAATTTTTAGAATCCAAAAAGGAAATCTTTCACTTTTAGGAAATGCTTTTAAATATATTCTTTTCATTTCTTTTTTGTGTTTACTTTTCAAATAATTTACATACTTTAATTTCATTTTCATAATTATTCCTTTAATTCGTATTCTCTTATTTCACAATTTTTTAAGTTCTCTGGTGGTAATTCTCCATTTTCATCTATTCCATAAAAGTATGCTTCAATCGCTCTAGCTGTTCCACTATGTGTTACTAAAAGAATCGTTTTATTTTTATAATTACTTTTTATTTCTGTTAGCAATTTATTAACTCTGTTACACAAATCAACTACTGGTTCAATTTTCATTTTATTTTCGTTTTTATAATAATTGTAAATATCTCCTTCTTCTATATCACAATCTTTTCCTTCAAAATCCCCCAAATCCCTTTCTATGAGTTCTTTTTTATAGATTATATTCAAATTTTTATCCTGATTAATAATTTCTGCTGTTTTCTTCGTTCTTTTTAGAGGTGAACACATAATTAAATCTATATTCAACATGTTAAGTTTTTCTTTTACTTCATATGCCTGTCTAATTCCAACCTCGTTTAATTCTATATCTTTCTTTCCCTGTATTATTTCTTCTACATTCCAATTTGTTTGTCCATGTCTAATTACATATATTTTCATTTTTTTCTCCTCTTTTTATTATATTTCCATCTTCATTAATTATAAAATTCTTATGAAATATCATATTAACAGTAAAAAACTGATATAGCGATGATGTAACTTGTCCTATTCCTGTACAATATGGAGTTTTTAATAAAGACATTAACATTCTTACTATTCCTGCCAACAATTTATTAGATGTTACTTTTTTTCCATAGTTTTCTAATTGTAAATAGCTTGTTTTTATACTGTATATAGGAAAAATCATAAAGTTAATTAATTCAAAAGATAAATAAATAGCTGTAATTTTTAAGTCTAAATTATAAAATTTTAAAGATATTACAAGCATTATAAAAACTGTTGTAAGCAATATACTCAATAATTTATATGCATTCATTTTATGATTCTTATAATTAAATTTTTTCTTACTTATATCTATTTTTGCAACTGTTTTTATAGATTCAAAAGAATCCCATTGAGTGTCTGTTATTAATGCAACAAAATTTAATGCTAATACATATTTATCTCCAAATTGCAATGCATTACTTAGTCCAAATAAAAATATTAGAAAAAACAATATATTATTGCAGATTTCAACTGATTCATATTTTATAC
>CAKPGS010000046.1 GCA_934155165.1 uncultured Clostridia bacterium
TCCATATATATTGTATCTGGAATAAACATACACACCACCAGTTTTATTTTCTTCAAAAAAATTTTTTATATTCAGTAAAATTGGAAAAGGTGACCAAAATTTGGTCACCCTCCCATATCCTATTAAAACTCAATGCGTTACATAGTCAATTATATAACACTTTTTACATTTTTGCAATTAATGCTTTTATTTTTATTCCTTGTTCTGAAAACATTTTTTCATGTTCTGTTATTATATTATCTGGTGCATTTTCACTATGTAAGTCGTAAGTTTTCTTTATAATTTTAAACCCACTTTCTTCAAAGTATGTTAAACTTGCTTCAAATAATTCATCATCATCTGTTTTAAAATAAATTTCTGCATTTGGACTAATTATTTTTTTATATTTTTCTAATTGTCTTGTATGTGTTAATCTCTTTTTTCTATGTTTTCCACGAGGCCATGGATTGCAAAAATTAATATATATTCTATCTATACTATCTTTCTTATCCATTATTAAAAGAATTCTTTCTATATCAAATCTTGTTAAATATACATTATCTATTTCCATACTATTTTCTTTAAATTCCGCTTCTATATTTCTTTTAGCTAATCCTAACATTGCATCTACAACATCTATTGCAATATGATTTACATTTCTATCTCTTGTAGCAAGCTTTGCCATAAATGTACCTTTACCACATCCAAGTTCCAAATGTAAAGGTGCTTCTGGATTTTTAAAAAGTTCTCTCCACTTACCTTTATAATCTTCTGGGTTATCTATATAAAATTTACTTGCTTCTAATTCAGGTCTAGCCCACTTTTTAAATCTAATTCTCATATTTTTATCTCCTTATACAATAATTGACATTATACAACATTATTTAGGAAATATCAATGTTTGAATTTTTTATATATTAAATAATGGATTTTATATTTAAGAATAAAATATTTATAAGAATTAAAATAAATCTGAATGTGAACCTGTTCTTAAAACAGTTAATGTTAATAATTCATTTTCTGTTTTATATATTAATAGCCAATCTGGCCCAATATGGCATTCTTTAAATCCTATATAGTTGCCAGTTAAATAATGTTCCCTATATTTAACTGGCAATCTTTTGTCTTGTACTAGCAAATTAATAACTTCTTTTAACTTTTCGATGTTATAGCCTCTTTTTTTTTATTAATTTATAATCCTTTTTAAATTAATTACTATATCTAATTTTAAGCACTATTTTTCCAACTCCTCGAACATTTCATCTACATTATTAAATGTTTTACTTAAGTTTTTTTCTTTTTTTGTATCTTCTATTGCTTGCATTGTTTCTTTATTAAGTTTTGGTTTTCTTATTTCAAATGGAATTCCATCATTCAATATAACTTGATTTAAAAAAACATTCACAGCTTCTGTTATAGATAATCCTAAATCATTTAGTGTTTTTTCAGCTTTTTGCTTAACACTAGGTTCTACTCTTATATGCAACGTATCTGTTTTAGGCATAATAAACACCTCCTATAATCTATTATATGCATTGTATCACATTTTATATACATTTGCAACACTTTTTTCTTTTATAAAATATTTTTTAATTCCGAAAATTCATTTATAGTTATATAATCTCTACTGCTTTTTTTTGCATTTTTGTTTATATATATGGCTTTTAAGCCTGCATTTATTGCTCCTTCTATATCGGCCTTTAAGCTGTCTCCAACCATTACTGCTTCTTCTGGTTTATTTTGGCAAGCTTTCATAAATGCTTCTTTATTTGGTTTTATTAAGAATGTTTCTGGGGCATATACTTTACTAAAATACTTTAATATGCCTACTGTTTCTAATCTTTTAGCTTGTTGTTTTTCAAACCAATTTGTTAGAACTACTAATTCATATTTTTTAGATAGATATTCTAAGGTTTCATATATGTCTTTATCTATTTTATTTGGTATACAGTTAGAAAAATATTCTAAACACTTTTCTAAAAATTCCATATTAACTTTAATTTTTATATATTTATTTATACATTCTAGCATGTTTTCTTTTGTATATATATTATATTCACTTTCATATTTATTCATAGCATTTTCAATATCTTTTATATCTTGTTTTGTATATTTAATATGTTCAAACTTTAAAGCTTCTTCAACCCCGTCCCAGTATTCATTTTTCCATTCTATTAATGTGTTATCTAAATCAAATATTATTCTTTTTATCATATATCCCCCTAAAATTTAAGGCACGGTGCTTCCGTGCCTATCATTATTCATCTTTAAATGTATTTATTTTTAATATTTTTAATATTTCAACTATAACTATTGGCATAAGAACAAGTATTATTAATTCTATTATATTGTCTTTTGGTAATAAAGGTATGCTAAATATGTGTCTTAAAGCTGGTATAAATAATATTACTAAAACTAATACAAGTGATATTCCTGTATTTATTAATAGTTTTTTATTATTAAATAATTCTTTACTAAATATTGTTTTCTTGTTGTTTCTTACATTAAATACATGTGCAAGTTCTCCTACTGAAAGCGTTATAAATGCCATTGTTTGACCAACTTCTACTTTTGATTCATCTAAAGTAAGTCCTTCTATTGGAGTTTTTGTTGTAGCCATTCCTATAATAAATGCTGCAAGTGTAAGTAATCCTACCATTATTCCTTGATATACTACTCTATATGTCATTCCTTTAGTAAATACACCTTTTGATGGTTTTAAAGGTTTTCTTTTCATTATTTCTTTATCAGCAGGGTCGAACGCAAGTGCTAATGCAGGAAGTGAATCTGTTACTAAATTTACCCATAAAATGTGTATTGGTAATAATACTTCTATTAATCCTACATCTTTTACTCCACACCATTTTGCAAGTAATGGTGTTAATAATGTTGCAACAAATAGAACTATTACTTCTCCTATATTTGATGATATTAAAAATTGTATTACTTTTAATATATTGTCATATATTCTTCTACCTTCTTCAACTGCTGAAACTATTGTTGCAAAATTGTCATCTGTTAATATAACATCTGCAGCTTCTTTGGCAACTTCTGTTCCTACATTTCCCATTGCACAACCTATATCTGCAGTTTTTAATGCTGGACTATCGTTTACCCCATCTCCTGTCATAGCAACTATTTCTCCATTTGCTTGCCATGCTTTTACTATTCTAACTTTGTGTTCTGGAGATACTCTTGCATATACAGAATATTTTCTTATATTTTTTGTTAATTCTTCATCAGATATTTTTTCAAGTTCTTCTCCTGTTAATGCTTCATTCTCATTTTCTAAAATTCCAAGTTGTTTTGCTATTGCCATTGCAGTTATTTTATGGTCTCCTGTAATCATTACAGTTTTTATTCCTGCTGTTTTACATTTTTCTACTGCATGTTTTGCTTCTTCACGTGGTGGGTCTATCATTCCTAACATTCCGATAAATATTAAGCCGTTTTCTATGTTTTCTAGTTCTTCTTTGTCTGGTTTGTGGTCCATTTCTTTATATGCAAAACCTAAAACTCTAAGTGCATTTTTTGCCATTTCTTCATTTGCAGAATTTATTTCTACTTTATAATTTTCTAAGTCTGTTTTTAATTCTCCATCTATTTCATAACCTTTACAAATTTTTAATAATTCATCTATTCCACCTTTTGTATATACTCTGTATAGGTTATCTGCTACTTTATGAATTGTTGTCATTAATTTTCTCTCAGAATCGAATGGTACCTCTGCAATTCTTGGCATATCTGAATATACACTTGAATCGAAGTTAAATTTGAATGCAACTTCTGTTAAAGCTGTTTCTGTTGGATCTCCAGTAAGACTTCCATCTTCTAGTATTTTTGAATCGTTACAAAGTATAGCATTATTTAGAAGTTGAAAAAATTCGTTGTCCATTTTTATATTTTCTATATCTATAAGTTTTTTATTCCAAAATGCTTGTTTTACTGTCATTTTGTTTTGTGTAAGTGTTCCTGTTTTATCTGAACATATTACTGTACTACTTCCAAGCGTTTCTACTGCTGGCAATTTTTTTACTATTGCATTTTTCTTTACCATTTTTTGAACGCCTATTGCAAGTACTATGGTTGATACTGCAACTAAACCTTCTGGAATTGCTGCAACGGCTAAACTTACTGCTACCATAAACATATTTATTATTTCTTTACCTTGTATAATTCCAATTAAAAATATTACTATACAAATTATAATTGCTGCAATTCCAAGTGTTTTACCAAGTTTATTTAGCTTTGTTTGAAGCGGAGTTTCTTGCTTTTCTGTATTATTTAACATATTTGCTATTTTACCAACTTCTGTATTCATTCCTGTTGCAACAACTATTGCTTCTCCTCTACCATATGTTATTAAGCTTGATGAAAATAGCATATTTATTCTATCTCCAACACCTATTTCCCTTTCCTCTATTTTACTTGCCATTTTTTCTATTGGTAAAGATTCTCCAGTTAAAGATGCTTCTTGAGCCTTTAAATTCACTGCTTCTGTAATTCTTAAATCTGCAGAAATGTAATCTCCTGTTTCTATTACAACAATATCTCCTGGAACTAAATTACTTGAAGGTATAACCTCTACTTTACCATTTCTTTTTACTTTTACGGCATGGCTACTTAGTTTCTGCAATGCTTCTAAGGATTTTTCAGCTTTATTTTCTTGGCTAACTCCTATAACAGCATTTACTATTACAACTATTAAAATTACAATAGTATCTGTAATTCCTTCTCCTTGTGCAACTCCAACTATTCCAGAAATAATTGCTGCAATAATTAAAATAATTATAGAAAAATCTTTAAACTGCTCTAAAATTTTTACAAATGTACTTTTTTTCTTTTTGCCTTTTAATTCATTAGCACCATATTTGTTTAATCTTTCTTTTACTTCTGTTTCATTTAGTCCATTTTCTAAGTTTGTTTTTAATTCTGTTTCAACCTCTTTAACTGTTTTATTAAACCAATTTTTCTCCATATATTTCCTCCTTGTTTATATTATTTTACAAAAATATTTTTTTATGTAAAAGTATAATAAAAAAGAGACTTATCTGTAGAAAACTACAGATAAGTCTCATTATTTAAAATATAGACAGATTTTCAAAACCGGTTGTGTTGCCTACATTACATATTTAATATGCTAATTACTCCCTTATCTTTGAATGAATTATATATTAAGTATATTTTCTTTTCAAGTTTTTATAACAAATTTTATAAATTTTTTATTTAGTATTGACAAACAGTAGAATAATAGGTTAAAATATTAAATGTGCTAACGAAAAGCGCATAACTCTATGGTGGATGTAGCGTAGTTGGTTAACGCGCCAGTTTGTGGCACTGGAGACCGTGGGTTCGAGTCCCATCTTCCA
>CAKPGS010000047.1 GCA_934155165.1 uncultured Clostridia bacterium
CTTTAATTGTTAATTTTAAATTTTTATAAAAAGTGATTGCTTTTTATAGAAATTTTACCATTTATAATGAGCAAAAGCCTTATTAGCTTCAGCCATTCTATGAGTATCTTCTTTCTTTTTGAAAGCTCCACCGTTTCCGTTTGTAGCATCTATTATTTCTCCGGCTAATTTTTCAGCCATTGTTTTTTCATGTCTATTTCTTGCGTAGCTTACTAGCCATCTTAAACCTAAAGTTTGTCTTCTTTCTGGTCTAATTTCTAATGGAACTTGGTATGTAGCTCCACCAACTCTTCTAGCTTTTACTTCAAGAACTGGCATTATATTTTCTAATGCTGCTTCAAAAACTTCTAATGGATCTTTTTGTTCTTTTTCTTTTATGATGTCAAATGCATCATAAACTATTTTTTGAGCAACAGATTTTTTACCATCTAACATAATGTTGTTTACTAATTTTGTAACAACTTTGCTATTATACATTGGATCTGGTAAAACATCTCTTTTTGCTATATTTCCTCTTCTTGGCACTATTCTTCACTCCTTTTCTAGATGTTAGAGATTGAATATTTGAAGTTCAAAATTTAATTTTCTACTTTTCATTTTTCTCTTTCATCTTAATTTTTTTGACATTTATAAAAATGTCTAAAGTTACTCTGGAAAGATTTAAAATATTCTTTCCCGTATAGTGCTCTATTAATCTATTAAAAATTTAAGTACCATACTTAATTAAAACAGAATAACAAGCACTAATTTAATTAATTTTGCTAAACCCAAAATAATAAAAAATTTATTTTTATAAAGTTTTCGGTAATTAGAAGCAAGTATAACAAGGCAACCAAATCAAAATTTTCGCAGTCGTACAAATGGTACGTCGAGAAAATTTTAGATGCAGGTTAACGAAGTTAGACGCTGCTTATTAATTAGCGAAAATTATTTTTTAGGACGTTTAGCTCCATACTTAGAACGCGCTTGCATTCTATCTTTAACACCTGCTGTATCTAATGTTCCTCTTATAATGTGGTATCTAACACCTGGAAGGTCTTTTACTCTTCCACCTCTAATTAAAACAACACTATGTTCTTGTAGGTTATGTCCTATACCTGGTATATAAGATGTTACTTCGTAACCATTAGAAAGTCTAACTCTGGCAACTTTTCTTAAAGCTGAGTTTGGCTTTTTAGGTGTTACAGTTTTTACAACTGTACAAACACCTCTTTTTTGTGGAGCTCTATGGTTTGTTAATCTCTTGTTTTTAGAGTTATAACCATGTTGTAGAGCTGGTGAGTTTGATTTTGCTTTTGAAGTTTGTCTTCCTTTTCTTACTAATTGATTAATTGTTGGCACTTAAATTTCACCTCCTTAAAAAATATATAAACCGTTACGGATGTATAGTTTTACACATTTTACCATAACGGTTTATATTTTATCATTTTTGAGTAATTATGTCAATGCTTTGCAACTTATAATTTTATATTTTATTTATTACAATGTAAGTTCATCTTCCTCATCTTCTTTTGAATTTTCTTCTCTATCTTTCTTTTCTATATTTTTTTCATATTTTTTGTCTACTGCTTTATTCATAACTTCTATAACATTACCAACATTTACTCTTTCGCAAACAGGTTTCTTAGAATCAACTCTTTTTATTTCTGTTTTTATTGGTTCCTCTTTTTCGTTTTCTTTTCCACTAGTTAATAGTTTTGTTTTATTCTTTAAATTTCTAAAGAATTTTGTAACATTTTTTGCTATTTTAGATGTTTTTATTCTTCCAAAAATTCTTTTAAATATGTTCTCTTTTTTAAATTGTTCTTTATCAATTTCAACCTTTTGTGTTCTATCAAAACTTGGATTTTCATTTAAATATACATGTGCATAATCGTTTGATAGGTTTGTTAATATTTTATCTGCTTCATTTTTAATATTATGTTCATTATTATTTTGTGTTTCTTCTGCTTTTTTATTTGGTTTGTCTTGAGCTTCTTCAGCTATTATTTTTTTGTTATTAACATTTTGAGTATCTTCTTCTGGTGATTGTTCTTTTTCTTTATAATTTATTTTAGTATTTTTCTCAAGTTTAGTTTGAGTTGTTATATGTGTATGCACATAATCATTTGATAAATCATTTAATATATTTTTTCCTTCTTTTGCAATATCAACTTGCTTTGTTTCATCAGTCTTATTTTCATTTTTGTTATTATCTATATTTTCTTCTTTGTTTGTAGTATTTTGTTGAACGCCTAGCATAAATAAAGTTCTATCTATTTCCTCAATATACTTAGTATTTTTTTCTAGTTTTTCACTTAACTTAATAAATTTATTATCTAATTCATCTATTTTACGTGCTCTATTTTCTTGAATTGCATCTTTATATTTTCCATCATCATCTTTTTCTGAAAGTCTAGAATTTTCACTTATATTAATTAAATTTTGGAAATATTTTTTCTCATCCAGTATTTTATCTATTGCTTTATAAATTCTATCATTTTGTTTTTCATATCTTTCCTTTTTTTCCAATAATTCATTACTTACAAGTTCTTTTTGTTTTTCTAAAGATACTAATTTTTCTTTTTCAGCATTAATTATAGAATTTATTAATTCTTCTTCTTGAGTTGATGTTGGTTCCTTTAAAGATTTTTCCAATTTTTTTATATTCTTTTGAGAATTAATTACTTCATCTATTAATTCTGCACGTACATCATATTTTTTTTCCATACCATTTTCCTCCATTTTTTACTCACATATATGTATTATATCATATTTACATAATTTTGGCAAATCGTATTTTTTCAATAGCTCTATCACCAAATTTTTCGTATCTTTTTTTCTTATCTTTTATTTTTTCTCCTAATTCTGGCACTATTCCAAAGTTTGCATTCATTGGTTGAAATTTATCGTTTGGAGTTGAAATATATTTTGCTAAAGCTCCTATTATTGTTTCTTTAGGAAATATAATTTTCTCTTTTTTATTTATTTTCGATATAGCATTTAAACTTGCTACCATTCCTGATGATATTGATTCTACATATCCTTCAACTCCTGTTATTTGTCCTGCAAAAAATATATTATTGTTATTTTTTAAATTATAAGTTTCATCTAATAATTCAGTTGAATTTATATAGGTATTTCTATGCATTACGCCATATTTAACAAACTCTGCATCTCTAAGTCCTGGTATCAAATTGAATACCCTTTTTTGTTCTCCAAATTTTAAGTTTGTTTGGAAACCAACTATATTGTAAATACTTGCACTACTATCATCTTGTCTTAATTGAACAACTGCATATGGTCTTTTCGCATATCTAGGATCATCAAAACCTACTGGTTTTAGTGGGCCATATCTCAATGTATCTTTTCCTCTTTTAGCCATAATTTCTATTGGCATACATCCTTCAAATATTTCTCTTTTTTCAAAATTATGTAATTCTACTACTTCAGCCTTTACTAATTCATTATAGAATTTTTCATATTCATCTTTATTCATTGGAAGATTAATATAACTTTTTTCTTGATTTTCTATTCGTTTTTTCCATTCTTCTATGCTTTCATCTTTCTTTTTTTCTTGCTCATATCTATTCCCATAAAAAGCTATATTGAAATCTATACTTTCCTTTGCAACAATAGGTGCTGCAGCATCGTAAAAATATAATTTTTCATTTCCTGTTATTTTAGATATTTTTTTTGCAAGTTTATCAGAAGTTAATGGTCCTGTCGCTATAATAACTATTTCATTATTATCTATCATCTTTTGCAATAGTTCTTCATCTATCTCTTTATTTATTATTTCTATAAAACTATTCTTCTCGAGTTCTTCTGTTACTCTTTCGGAAAATTTTTCTCTATCTACTGCCAACGCTTGCCCTGCGGGAACTGCAGTTTCATCTGCTATTTTTATTAAAAGTGAATCTAATATTCTTAATTCTTCTTTTAAAACACCACATGCATTTGTATGTAAATTAGATTTAAAAGAATTGCTACATACAATTTCTGCTAAATTTTCATTTGAATGAGCTGGTGAAAATTTTGTTGGTTTCATTTCATATAATTTTACTTTTATACCTCTTTTGGCAATTTGATATGCAGCTTCTGATCCTGCTAATCCTCCACCAATTACATTTATATATATTTCCATATATTTCTCCTATAATGTAATAATTTTTCTCAAATTATTTTAGTTTATGTTTTTATTTATGTCAATAGTAAAACTTTTTGACTATATACAGCATTTCTAAAATAACAAAAGAGGCATGTGCCTCTTTTTCTATTTTGTATAACTAATTGTTTATTTTTATTGTGTTTCCATCTTTATCTTTAATTGAAATAATTGTTAATGATGCTTCAGAAGATGCACCTGGTGGTGCACTAGAACCTCCATGTCCTCCAGTGACTCCGAAAGCTAACATTTCCATATTGTACTGTATGAGTATGCTCACCAGTGCTTCCATTAGCTGTAAAATTACCATTAGCACTACTATCTGTAATCTTTAAAGCAAAACCACCATATGTGGCACTACCACTAAATTTGTAAGTTATTACAGCTCCTACTGGCAATGTTACTGATGTGCTAACAGAATAACCTGAACCTGATCCTGAAATTGTTGACTTGTTTGTAAATGTTACTGATGCTTGTTCTTTTTGCCATACTGCATATAAAGTTATGCTTGCATCTGAACTATAAGTTGCTCCTGCTGCATAAGATACTGTTGTTGTACTTGAACTTGTTCCCCATCCTTTAAAGGTATATCCACTTCTTGTTGGTTTTGTTGAACTTAGTGTTATATTTGTTCC
>CAKPGS010000048.1 GCA_934155165.1 uncultured Clostridia bacterium
AAAGGAATTAAAGTTGATGCAACAGAAACAGAAGCAAAAATAGATGTTAACATTATAGTTGAATATGGTACAAGAATTCCAGATATAGCCTTTGAGATTCAAAATAGAGTTAAAAAAGCAGTTGAAAATATGACAGGGTTAAAAGTTCTAGAAGTAAATGTTCATGTTCAAGGTGTTCATACACCAGATGATGATGAAAAAGAAAATACGCAAGAAACAGAAGAAAATAAAGAACAATAATTAACAAAGGATAATGGAGGAAAAAAATATGAAATTTTTAGAAAAAATATCTTTAGTAATATTTTCAATAGTAATGATTGTAATTTCTATTATAAATTGTTTATTAGTTTTCGGATGGTTACGTTTAGGAACAGTAAATACATTTGCAAATCAAATACTTAATAATAGCACATATAGCAATATTTTATTAGGAGTTTCTGTAGTATTTATTCTTTTAGCAATAAAATGTATATTTTTCAATTCTTCAAGTAAAGATTCTGTTAAAAGCGGAAATGGAGTATTACTTGAAAATGATAACGGAAAATTGGTAGTATCAAAAGAAACATTAGTTAACATTGTAAATGGTGTTGCAAAAGGATTTGAAAGTACAGAAAATGTTACAACAAGAGTTGTTTTAGATAAAGAAAGCAATTTAAGAGTTTATGTTGAATTATTTGTAAGACCAAATGCAGTTATAAAAGATTTATCTGTTAATTTACAAAACAGAATTAAAGAAGCAATTAAGAAAACAGCAGATTTAGATGTTAAAGAGGTAAATATAAAAATAAGAAATATAGCTTCTGAAGATAAACAAGAATTAAAATAATTATGTATGGTATGGACAATGTTAGGCATTGTCCGTACATTGCTATAAAAAACAAATGGAGGTATTAATTATGGATGGTTTCAAAAAATTTATGTCAGAATTTGGAGGAGCAATAATTGGAGCAATTGTTGCAATATTAATTTTATGTACAGGCCTATATAAATTAATAGTTGGAATTATATTAATTTGTATTGGAATGTTTGGAGGAAATTATATTCAAAAGAATAAATATGAAGTAAAAGAAAAATTAAAAAATTTTATAGATAGAATGTAAAGAGAGGTAAAAATGGACAGATCATCTAAAAGAGAATTAGCATTTAAATTAATATATAGTTTAGAAATTCAAAAACAATATGATGAAGAAACCATTGAATTGTTTGTAGAAAACAATAGCAATGGTGATAATAAAGTTGCAGAGTATTTAAAAAATATTGCAAACGGAATTATTGAAAATAACAAAGAAATAGAAGAAAAAATATCTAACAATTTAAAAAAAGATTGGAACATAAATAGAATATCAAAAGTAGAACTTGCAGTACTAAAAGTAGCTATTTATGAAATTACATATACAGAAACACCATTTAAAGTAGCTATAAACGAAGCTGTAGAACTTGCAAAAAAATATGGAGAAGAAAAATCTTCATCATTTGTAAATGGAGTTTTAGCAAACATAGTTAAAGAATAATTGGAGGAACAAATGAAGCCAGAACCAATAAGTGTAAGTCAACTTAATAAATATATAAAAAATAAAGTTGATCAAGATGAATATTTAAACAATGTATTAATTAAAGGTGAAATATCTAATTTTAAACATCACTATACAGGACATATGTATTTCACATTAAAAGATAATAATTCATTAATAAAATGTATAATGTTTAAAAGCTATACACCACATTTGAATTTTGTTCCAAAAGATGGAATGAGTGTTATTGTTTTAGGAACTGTTTCTGTTTTTGAGAGAGATGGAGTTTATCAAATATACTGTAAAGCAATGCAACAAGAAGGCATAGGAGATTTATACAAAGAATACGAAAAATTAAAGGCAAAGCTAAATGAAGAAGGATTATTTGCAGAATCTCATAAAAAGAAAATACCATTGTATTCAAAAAGAATAGGTGTATTAACATCTGAAACAGGTTCTGTAATAAGAGATATAATAAATGTATCTACTCGTAGAAATCCAAATGTATATATAAAATTATTGCCTGTTCCTGTTCAAGGAGAAGGTGCAGGTAAGAAAATTGCTGATGCTATAAATTTAATGAACGAGAGAAATTTAGCAGATATTATAATTGTAGCTAGAGGAGGAGGTTCATTAGAAGATTTATGGCCATTTAATGAAGAAATTGTAGCAAGAGCAATTTACAACTCAGAATTACCAGTTATATCTGCAGTAGGACATGAAACAGATTTCTCAATTTCAGATTTTGTTGCAGACTTAAGAGCACCAACACCATCTGCAGCGGCAGAACTTGCAGTACCAGATATAGATGAACTAAAAATAAAACTAAGCTCATATAATAATAGATATAAGGTGGCATTAAAAAAACAAGTAGAATATAAAAGACTAAAATACGAAAAATGTATGACAAGAAGAGTGTTTAAAGAACCGTTACAAAGAATAAATGAAAGTTATTTGCAGGTTGATACACAAACAAAAAATATAGAGAATAAGTTTAAACTAAAAATAATGCAAAAACGTTCCGAATTTCAAAATGTGGTAGAAAAAATAGATGCTTTAAGTCCATTAAAAACACTATCAAGAGGATATTCTATTATGGAGAAAAACGGAAAAATAATAAAAAGTAAAAAAGAATTGAATATCGGAGACGAAGTAAATATAAAATTATATGAAGGAACAACAAAAGCTAAAATAATTTAAAAGGAGATAATAAATGAGCAAACCAGTAGAAAAAGCAAATATAATAATAGTTGTTATAACAATATTAATATTAATTGCAATAGCAGGTGTTTCAGGTTATAAATATTATGAAGAAAATTATAAAAATGATAATGAAAAAAATACAAATACAATTAATACAGTATTATAATTTTTTATAATTAAAATAAACAAACAATGTTATAAAATTAATGTCAAACGATGTAGGGGTCGGCGTCCTCGACGACCCGAAACAAACAATGTTATAAAATTAATGTCAAATGTTGTAGGGGCACGGAGCTTCGTGCCTAAAATAACATTTTGAAATTCAACGATTTTATAGACAAATTAAAAATTATATTGTAGAATAACTATTATAGGAAATGATATAAGAAACAGATGTGGTTTTGCCACCAATTTATACGAATTTTCGTAGGAGAGGTGGTGATGTTTATGGTTAAAGTGATACTTGTTTTTATATTATCTTTAATGTTTTCTTTAACATTAAACGTTGCCTTAGCAGCAGTTCTTTATAAGAACTGGGTCGATAAGCAACTACATAAATAAAAAAGACTCACATCTGTAACTTTGACGAGTTGATGTGAGTCTTCATATATTCTCGGCAAAACCACGTTTGTGGATTTGTCATTTCCTATACTTATTATAGTTTATTTATATGTGAGAAGTCAAGAAATATTTATAAAATTTATATAAATAATATTGAAAAAACGTTGTAGGGGCGGACGCCTCTGTCCGCCCGAAAAAATAAAAATAGGAGAAAAGAAAATGAAAGAAGAAGATATGAATTTTGAAGATGCAATGAAAGCATTAGAACAAATTGCAAATGAATTGGAAAATGGAGAGCTTTCATTAGAACAATCTGTAGATAAGTTTGAAGAGGGAATTAAAATTTCAAAAAAATGTAATGAAATTTTAGAAAAAGCAGAGAAGAAAATCTCTATTTTAATAAAAGATGGATATGAAATAAAAGAAGAAAATTTTGAAAATTAAGGGGAATATATGAATAACTTACAATTATTTTTTACAAACAAATATATATACATACCATTCTTATTATGGCTTGGAATACAAGCATTTAAGGTTATTTGGGATTTAGTAGAAACTAAAAAATTTAATTTTAAAAGAATAATGGGAGCAGGTGGAATGCCAAGTTCTCATTCAGCTGTTGTTACATCTATTGCAACACTTATAGGAAAAAGTGAGGGTGTAGATTCACCAATATTTGCACTATCTGTTGTTTTTGCAATGGTTGTAATGTATGATGCAGCAGGAGTTCGCAGAGCTGCCGGAAAGCAAGCTAGTGTTTTAAATAAAATAGTTCAAACTCCAGGTCTTTCTAATATAGAAGTACATGAAAAATTATTAGAAGCATTAGGTCACACACCTTTGCAAGTGTTTGTAGGAGCATTAATAGGAATAGTTGCAGGACTAATATTTTAATTATAGGAGGTAATTCCAATGACAGATATAGAAATAGCAAATAGTATAGAGCCACAAGATATATGTGAACTTGCTAAGAAACTAAAAATAAAAAAAGATTATATAGAAACTTACGGAAAATATAAGGCAAAAATTTCTAATAAAATCTTTAGAGAATTAGAAAAGAATAAAAACGGAAAATTAGTTTTAGTAACAGCTATAAGTCCAACTCCATATGGAGAGGGAAAAACAACAATGTCTATTGGAATTGCGGATGGGCTAAATAAAATTGGAAAAAATGCAATTTTATCTTTAAGAGAACCATCTTTAGGTCCAGTATTTGGAATAAAAGGAGGAGCAACAGGAGGAGGTTACTCAC
>CAKPGS010000049.1 GCA_934155165.1 uncultured Clostridia bacterium
AGATATAGATGCAGCCTGTGGTCAATTAAGAAGAAAAAATATAAAAGATAAAGAGGTGAATTGATGAGAGTTTTAGTAAAAACGGATGTTGGAAAAGCAAGAGATTTAAACGAAGATTCATATTATGTGCCACAAGAAGATGATGACTTAAAATTATTTATTGTTGCAGATGGAATGGGTGGCTATAATGGTGGAGAAATAGCAAGCAGTTTAGCAATAAAAGCAGCCAAAGGTTATATAGAAACAAATTTTATTAGTACACCTAAAGATAGAGAAAGTATTGCAGAACTTATAAAAAGCGGAATGCAATATGCAAATATGGTAGTATATGAAAAGTCAAAAGAAGATGAAGCGCTAAAAGGAATGGGAACAACGATGGAAATGTGTTTCTTATATGAAAATAAAATGTATATTGGACATATAGGAGATAGCAGAATATATAGAATACGAAAGCATATAATTAGAAAGCTTACAAATGACCATAGTTATGTAGAAACACTCGTACAAGATGGAAAAATAACAAGAGAAGAAGCAAAAACACATCCAAAGAAGAATATGTTAATGAAAGCCCTAGGATGTACAGAATATATAGAACCAGATGTATTTGTAAGAGGATTTTTGAAAGACGATATAATACTTATGTCATCAGATGGATTAACAAATATGATAGATGAACAAGAAATTTTTAATATTATAACAAATAATAAAGAAAATGCTTCAGAAATGCTAATACAAAAAGCAAATGATAATGGGGGATATGATAATATAACAGCACTTATCGTATATAATGATTAAGGGGAGAGATGAATATGAACCTAGAAGGTAAAATGTTAGGTAATAGATATGAGATTATAGAAAAAATAGGAAATGGCGGAATGGCAACTGTATATAAAGCAAAATGCCATGTTTTAAACAGATATGTAGCAGTAAAAGTTTTAAAAGATGAATTTACTACAGATGAAGAATTTATAAAAAGATTTGCAGCAGAAGCTCAATCTGCAGCAAGCTTAACACATCCAAATATTGTTTCTATATATGATGTAGGTCACGAAGATAATTTATATTATATTGTAATGGAATTAATAAAAGGAAAAACTTTAAAACAAATAATTAATGAAGATGGAAAACTACCTTGGAAATGGTCTTTAAATATAGTTTCTCAAATAGCATCTGCATTAGAAACAGCACATAGAAATAAAATAATACATAGAGATATAAAACCACACAACATAATAATAACAGAAGATGGAATAGCAAAAGTAACAGACTTTGGAATAGCAAAAGTTGTGTCAAATTCAACAATAACAGCATTTGGAGCAACAATAGGTTCAGTACACTATTTTTCACCAGAACATGCAAAAGGCGGATATACAGATGAAAAGTCTGATATATACTCATTAGGTGTTGTTATGTACGAAATGCTTACAGGTCAAGTTCCATTTGATGCTGATACAGCAGTTTCAGTTGCACTAAAACATATGCAAGAAGAACCAATAGAACCAATGGAATTGAATCCGGATATTCCAAAAGCTGTAAACGATATAATAATGAAAGCAATGCAAAAAGATACGGGGCTTAGATACCAATCTGCAACAGAAATGTTAAATGACATAAATATGGCTTTAAAAAGACCAGATGGAGATTTTGTAAACTTAAGAACAGCAGGAGAAAATTTTGAAACTCAAAGATTTGAGCCATTAGAAGATGAAGAAATAAGAACAAAAAGAAATAATAAAAAAGATGAAAATAAATTTAAAAAATTTATAAGTAACCATAAAGTTTTATCATTTTTTATTGGAGCAATATTATTATTTGCTGTTGCATTTGGAGGAACAGCTTTAGTATCAAAATTTGTATTTAACCAAGATGTAAACTTACCTAACTTTGTAGGAATGACAAAAGAAGAGGCACAAAAAGAAGCAGATAAAATAAAAGTAAAATTAGAGTTTGAAGAAGAATTTTCAGCAGATGTAGAAGAAGGAAAAGTTATTTCACAAGACCCTGAATTTAAGGAAAATTCTAAAATAAAAGAAAAAAGTACAGTAAAATTAAAAATTAGTAAAGGAACAGAATTAGTAAAAGTTCCAAAAGTTACAGGAATGGAAAAAGAAGAAGCAATAAAAACATTAGAAGATTTAGGACTAAAAGTTGAAATAAAAGAAGAAACAAGTAAAAAAGTTGAAGAAGGTTATGTAATAAACCAAGACATAGCAGAAAATAAAGAAATAAACGCAGGAGATACAGTAACAATAACAGTTAGTACAGGAACAGGAATAACACAAGTTTCAGTTCCAAGTGTTACAGGTAAAACAGAAAACGAAGCAAGAACAGCCTTAGAAAGTGCAAAACTAAAGGTAACAGTAAACTATGAAGAAGATAGTTCAAAAACAGAAGGAATAGTATTAAAACAAAATGTTGAATCTGGTAAAAAAGTTGATGAGGGAACAACAGTTACAATAACAGTAAATAAAGCAGAATCAAAATCTGGAACAGTAACAGTAAATGTTAAAAGCATAACAGGTGGATACGATTCATCAGACACAGACTTAACAGATACAGATAAAAAAGCAAAAATAGACATAAAAGTAGATGGAACAAGTGTATATACACAATCAAATGTAGACAAAAACTCAACAGCAATATCAACAAGTTTTTCAGGAAAAGGAAAGGTGCAAATAGTTGTAAATATACAAGATGGTAACGGAGCAAGTTACACAAGAACAACAGAATTAGACTTAAGTAAACAAACAACATACACAGCACAATAAAAAATGTAGGGGCACGGTGCACCGTGCCCTTTCTATATAAAGGAGAAAAATGAAACAAGGAATAATAATAGAAAATATTTCAAATATTTTTAAAATAATATGTGAAAACGAGCTATATACATGCGATGCAAGAGGAAAATTAAAAAAAAATGATATAAAGCCAGTTGTAGGAGATAAGGTTAATTTTGAAATAACAAAAATAGAAGAAAAAACAGGTGTTATAGAAGAAATTCTACCAAGAAAAAATTACATAAAAAGGCCTAAAATTGCCAATATTAATCAAATAGTGTTAGTTATATCTAGCAAAATGCCAAAACCAGATTTATTAATGCTAGATAAACAACTTGCATTTGCAGAATATATGAATATAAAACCTGTAATAGTTATAAATAAAATAGATTTAGCAAAAGAAATAGCAGAAAAAATAAAAGAACAATATAAATTTACAAATTATGAAATAATAGAAACAAACGCAAAAGAAAATGTAGGTATATACGAACTAAGGAAGGTTCTAAAAAACAAAATAAGCGTATTCTCAGGCAATTCAGGGGTAGGTAAATCTACATTGTTAAATGATTTATTTGAAGATAATTTAACTTTAGAAGGAAAAATAAGCTCAAAAAATAAAAGAGGAAAAAATACAACAACAACAGTTAAATTATATGAATTAGAAGAAAATACATTTATTGCAGATTCACCAGGATTTTCTACATTTGATATATATGAAATAGAAACCACAAACTTAGCAGAGTATTTTGTGGAATTTAAAGAGCATATAGAAAATTGTGAATTTGTGGGATGTACACATATAAAAGAAGAAAATTGTGGAATAAAACAAGCATTAAAAGAAAATAAAATATCTCAAAATCGTTATGAACGATATATAAAAATATATGAAGAATTAAAAGATAGGGAGGAACACAAATGGTAGAAATATCAACATCAATTTTAAGTGTAGATTCAGAAAAAAGTATGAAAACTTTTTACGATTTAGAAACAGCACATACAGATTATTTTCATATAGATGTTATGGATGGAAAATTTGTAGAAGCAGATACAACAGCAAAAATGGAAAAATATTCAGAATATTTAAATCATATAACATTAATACCATTAGATGTACATTTAATGGTTGAAAATGTAAAAGAATATGTAGATAAATTTTTAGTATTCAAACCAAATACAATAACCTTTCAAATAGAAGCATTAAAAACAAAACAAGAAGTAATAGATATAATAAAATATATACAATCTAATAATTGTAAAGCAGGAATAGCAATAAAACCAAATACAAAAATAGAAGAAATAACAGAATATTTACCATATTTGCATCAAGTAATAGTAATGACAGTAGAACCAGGAAAAGGTGGACAAAAGCTAATAGAAAGCACAATAGATAAAATAGCAGAATTGAAAAAGTATATAGAAGAAAATAATTTAGATGTAGACATAGAAGCAGATGGCGGAATAAATATAGATAATGTAGAGAAAATAAAACAAGCAGGAGCAAATATAATTGTTGCTGGAACTGCTATTATAGATTCAGAAGATTTTACACAAACAATTAA
>CAKPGS010000050.1 GCA_934155165.1 uncultured Clostridia bacterium
ACAATTTTATTAGGTTATGCATCAGTTGCTGGGTTAAATGATGTTACACATTTAGGAATATTTGCAATATCAGCATTCAAGAATATACCTAATTTAGTAATACTTGCACCAACCAATAAAAAAGAATATTTATCAATGTTAGATTGGTCTATAGAACAAAACGAACACCCTGTAATGATATTAATTCCAGGAAATGGAGTAGTAGATGATAACAGAGAATCACAAAGCGATTACTCAAATATTAACAAATATAAACTTGAACAAAAAGGAGAAAAAGTTGCAATAATTGCATGTGGAGATTTCTATCAAATAGGAGAAAGTGCAGCTAAATTAATAAAAGAAAAATTAGGATTTAAACCAACATTAATAAATCCTAGATTCCTAACAGGTCTTGATGAAGAATTACTAGATAGCTTAAAAGAAAATCATGAATTAGTAATTACACTAGAAGATGGAATAGTAGATGGAGGATTTGGAGAAATGATTTCAAGATACTATGGACTAGACAATATGAAAGTTAAAAACTTAGGAATGAAAAAAGAATTTTACGATAGATACGATGCAGAAGAACTATTAGAAAATTTAGGAATAACACCAGAAAAAATTATGGAAGAAGCAAAAAATATACAAATTAGAATGGTTCCCTTACCGGATATGGAGGAGGAATTCAAAATAAAGTTTCTTTATTGAAATTAGAAGGAACTAATATGAAAGAATTTTTTGTTCCTAAAAAAGGAACAGCACTATAAAAAATGATTGGAGGAATATAAATGAATTATAATAATGAAAAAATAGTAATATTTGATTGGGGCGGAGTAATTGAAAGTCATAAAGTAAATATTATAGAAAGAATAATTAAACATTTTAATGAACATGAAACAGAAAATATTGTGGAAAGATATTATAGTAAATCTATTCATAAATATGGAACTGATAATAGAAGCGTACAGAATAATAAATGGTTCGAATCTTTGAATGAAGAATTTAATTTAAACTGCACTCCAGAAGAATTTTATGAATGCTATATAAAAGAATTTGATAAAGTTGAATATTATAGAGATGTTGTAAATTTTGCTCACAGTTTAAAAGATAAATGCAAAATAGGAATTCTATCAAACTTAGGAAGCTTAGATAAACAAAGACTTGATAAACAAGTGGCTTTAAAACAATTTGATTATGTATGGCTTTCTTTTGAATTAGAATGTAGAAAACCAGAAGAAAAAATATATAAAATTGTTGAGAAAGATTGTAAATTAAAACCGGAAAATATCTTATTTATAGATGATTGTAAAGAAAATATTGAAACTGCTCAAAAACTAGGATGGAATACTTGTAATGCAACAGGAGAAGAATTGGATTTTATTAAAGAGAGTGTAAATAATTTTTTGAAAATTTAATAAAAACTTTTTGACTTTGAGCTAACTCAAAGTGATATATCTAATATAGAATAATTTTAAGGAGGAATGGAAAATGACAATAGCAGAAGTTAGTAAAAAATATGATATTACACCAGATACATTAAGATATTATGAAAGAATAGGATTGCTTACAAATGTACCAAGAAATGCGAATGGAATACGAAATTATGATGAAAAATCTTGCAAGAGAATAGAATTTGTAAAATGTATGAGAAATGCAGGAGTAGAAATAGAAATTTTAATAGAATATATGAATTTATTTGAAAAGGGAAAAAGTACAGTAGAAGCAAGAAAAAAATTGTTAGAAGAACAAAGAGAAAAATTATTAGAAAAGCAAAAACATATAAACGAAACTTTAGAAAGGCTTGATTATAAAATAGAACTTTATGAAGAAATAGAATCAGGCAAAAGAAAAGATTTTACAGAAGAAGTGTAATGAGGTTGTCTTTTTTTATAATAAAATCTTTCATTTTTATATCAAACAACTGTTTACAGTAGAACAAAAGTGTGGTATATTAAATATGCAGGAGGTGTGCATATGAATAAAATATATGCTGCAATAGATTTAAAATCTTTTTATGCTTCAGTTGAATGTAGAGAAAGAGGATTAGATCCATTAACTACAAACCTTGTTGTAGCAGATAATTCTCGTACAGAAAAAACAATATGTCTTGCAGTTTCTCCTAGTTTAAAAGCATATGGTATCCCTGGCAGAGCAAGATTATTCGAGGTTATACAAAGAGTAAATGTTGTAAATAATGGTAGAAAATTAAAAGCTACTAATCATTGCTTTACTGGAAAATCCTTTAACGATATAGAGTTAAAACGAAATAAAAACTTAGAATTAGATTATATAATTGCTCCTCCTAGAATGGGACATTATATGAAATATAGCACTCAAATATATAATATTTACCTAAAATATATTTCTCCAGAAGACATATTTCCATATTCAATAGATGAAGTATTTTGCGATTTAACAAATTACTTAAAAACATATAAAATGACAGCAAAAGAATTAGTAACAAAAATGATTAGAGATGTATATAAAACTACTGGCATAACTGCTACTGCCGGAATTGGTACAAATTTGTTTTTAAGCAAAATAGCAATGGATATTGAGGCAAAACATACCAATCCAGATAAATATGGTGTACGAATCGCACAATTAGATGAAATGTCTTTTAGAAGAAAATTGTGGAATCATAAACCTATTACAGATTTTTGGAGAGTTGGAAAAGGCTATGCAAAAAGACTAGAAGAACATAGAATGTATACAATGGGAGATGTGGCAAGGTGTTCAATAAATAATGAAGAATTATTATATAAACTATTTGGAGTAAATGCAGAATTACTCATTGACCATAGTTGGGGCTGGGAAAATGCAACAATTAAAAGCATAAAAGAATGTAAACCAGCAACTAAAAGTATTACATCTGGCCAAGTTATGCATTGTCCATATAATTACGAAAAAACGAAATTAATAATAAAAGAAATGGTGGATTTGCTAGTATTAGAAATGGTAGAGAAACAATATGTAACAGATATGCTTGTACTCCATATAGAATATGATATTGAAAATTTAAACAATCCAAATTTAAAAGAAAACTATAAGGGCGAAATAAAAATAGATAGATATGGAAGAAGTGTTCCTAAACCAGCTCACGGAACATTTCGATTAGAAAATAAAACATCTTCCACACGAATTATTAGTGATGGATTTCAAAAACTTTATGATAATATAATAGATAAAAATATGCTTATAAGAAAAATAAATCTTACTGTTGGAAATTTATCAAATGAAGATGATAACTCTCAAAAAAATTGCTATGAACAAGTAAATTTATTTACAAATTATGAGGAAACTAAAAAGGAAAACAAAAAATTACAAAAAGAAAAAGAAATACAAAAAACAATTATAGAATTAAAACATAAATATGGTAAAAACTCAATAATTAAAGCAATGAATTTAGAAGAAGGTGGAACAACAATAGAAAGAAACAAACAAATTGGAGGACATAAAGAATAGGAGAATATTATGAATAACGAACATAAATACGATGACATTATTAATTTAGAACATCATATATCAAAAAAACATAAACAAATGAGTTTAGAAAATAGGTCTGCACAATTTGCTCCATTTGCAGCCTTAGTAGGCTATGACGATACTGTTAAAGAAACTGCTAGAATAACAGATTCAAAAATATTTATTGATGATGGAATTAAAGAAATTATAAATAAAACAATACAAAAAATAAAAAATAATTTAAACAATCATGTACAAATAAAAGTAACATATTTCATACCAGACAAATTAAAAAGTGGCGGAAAATATAAAACAGAAGTAGGAATAGTTGCAAAAATAAATGAATATTCCAAAATAATAAAATTAGAAGCTGGCATTGAAATTCCTATTGAAGAAATAATAGAATTAGAAATATTAAAAAACGTATAGACAAATATTTGTTCTTATTGTAAAATGTACCCAATAGTTCAAAAATAGAATATATGTAGCAATTTATAAAGTAATAAATGTAATATGAACTAAATTTTATAAAAAGGATGTGTTCTTATGAATAAAAAAAGAAACGAAATTATATTATTTGAAAATCAAGGAGTAAAATTAGAAGTAAATTTAAAAGATTATATGTTAAAAGGATATGCTGTAAATCAAAAAAGATTAGAGTATTTAGAAAAAACTGTAAAATTAATAGATATTGCTAATCGTATTGATGAAAGAAGGTTACAAATATATGGATAATGTAAAAAGATGTAAATGGTGTAATTTGAAAAATCCAGTGTATGTTAAGTATCATGATGAATAATGGGGAAGGCCTAATTTTGATGAAAAATATTTATTTGAAATGCTAATATTAGAATCCTTCCAAGCAGGACTATC
>CAKPGS010000051.1 GCA_934155165.1 uncultured Clostridia bacterium
TCTATCACCTTTTAAGAACAATTTTTGTCCTTCTCTACGGCATCTACGACATTGTTCATCTTTATATCTTGCCATTTTATTTTCTCCTTTCTTTATCAAAGACAAGGGACACATCTTTTATGATGATCACTACTTACTCGGCTAAGATATGTCCCTATCCGTGTATTTAGTGTTCTACCCTTTTATATTATTTTCTTTTTTATTAAACCCTTCTTCTTTTTGGTGGTCTACAACCATTGTGTGGTATTGGAGTTACATCCTTAATACTACTTATTTCTAGACCTGTTGTTTGAAGTGATCTTATTGCTGCTTCACGTCCTGAACCTGGACCTTTAACATATACTTCAACTGTTTTTAAACCATGTTCCATTGCAGCTTTTGCAGCTGTTGTAGCAGCTTCTCCTGCAGCAAATGGTGTGCTTTTTTTAGAACCTTTAAATCCAAGTTCTCCAGCACTTGCCCAAGAGATAACATTACCATTTACATCTGAAATTGTAACGATTGTATTATTAAAACTAGAATGAATATGAGCAGCACCTTTTTCGATGTTTTTTCTGTTTCTTCTAGCTACTGGTTTTTTAGTTACATTTTTAGCCATCTTTGTTTGACTCCTCTCTTACATTATTATAATAAAACTAATCTATTTTACTTTCGTATAATTTTTATTTTTTAGATTTGCTTACTAATTTTCTAGGACCTTTTCTTGTACGAGCATTAGTTTTTGTTCTTTGACCTCTAACTGGTAATCCTCTTCTATGTCTTAATCCTCTGTAGCAACCAATTTCAGTAAGTCTTTTAATATTTAAAGCAACTTCTCTTCTTAAATCACCTTCAAGAGTTAAATCTAATTTTTCAATTGCTTTTCTAATTGCTTGTTCTTGGTCTTCTGTTAAGTCTTTTACTCTAGTATCTGGATTAATTCCAGCTTCTTTTAATATTTTTTGTGAAGTTGATAAACCAATACCATATATGTATGTTAAACCAATTTCAACTCTTTTTTCTCTAGGTAAATCTACTCCTGATATACGAGCCATAAATTTTAGCACCTCCAAATATTTTTTGTTTGTTTTTTAGTTTGTCCTTAAAACATAAACTGAAATGTATTTGGTTTATAACCAAATAGTATTTTTATATTTTTTTGAACATATATATAAACACAAACTTGATAAAGAAACTTTTATAAGTTTCCAGCCGCTACCATAATTTGTGTTAATAACAATTTTAGTTAAAGATTAACCTTGTCTTTGTTTGTGTTTAGGGTTTTCGCAAATAACTCTAATTACACCTTTTCTTTTAATTACTTTGCATTTATCGCAAATTTTTTTAACTGATGGTCTTACTTTCATTTTAGCACCTCCTACTTTTAATATATATTTTGCTATATATGTAAGTTGATTGTTTATTTTATTTACCTCTCCAAGTAATTCTTCCTCTTGTTAAATCATATGGTGATAATTCAAGTTTTACTTTGTCTCCAGGTAATATTTTTATATAATTCATCCTTAGTTTTCCTGAAATATGAGCTAATACTTGATGCCCATTTTCAAGTTCTACTTTAAAATTTGTATTAGGTAATGCTTCAACAACAACACCCTCTACTTCGATAACATCCTCTTTTGACATTATTTTACCTCCTAATTTTAGTAAATTCATTTAAAAATTTACAATTAGCTTATATAGTATATACCATAATTAAAGAATAGTCAAGATTTTTGGTTCTTTTTCTGTAATTAAAATTGTATTTTCATAATGTGCTGCATTTGTTCCATCTTCAGATATTATTCCCCAGCCATCATCTAGTTCCAAAATTCCTTCTTTTCCTGCTATTACCATAGGTTCTATAGCAAGTGTCATACCAGGTTCAAGTCTTGGTCCTTTTCCTGCTTTTCCATAATTTGGTATCCCTGGGTCTTCGTGCATTTCTCTTCCTATTCCATGTCCTTGGAATTCTTTTACAACTGAATATCCATTTTTTTCTACAAACTCACCTATTGCATGAGAAATGTCCCCAATTCTATTACCTTTTTTTGCATATTTTATTCCTTCAAAAAATGCTTGTTTTGTAATTTCTACTAATCTTTTAGCAGCTTTATCTACATTCCCAACCATGTATGTTCTAGCACAGTCTCCATTAAATCCATCTTTATATGCTACTAAATCGACACTTACTATGTCTCCATCTTTTAATATTTCTCTTTTATTTGGAATTCCATGTATAACTACATCGTTTACAGAACTACATATACTTCCTGGAAAATCTGGAACGCCTTTTACTCCGCTTGGATAACCTTTTTCAGCTGGTATTGCTCCATGTTTTCTCATTTCATTTTCTGCAATTTTATCTAACTCCCATGTAGACATTCCTGGCTTTATAGCGGCTTCAACTGCTTTTTGTGCAAGAGCTGCAACACGGCAGGCTTCTTCCATTAATTCTATTTCTTTTTTTGATTTTACATAAATCATTTTCATTATCTTCTTTCTAAAATATTAATTTTATTTTATAAAATATTTAACGTTATATTGTTCAAAGGCAAAATAATAATTAAGATTAAATTTCGCGAGGCAAGTGGGGACCTTTCCGGCATTCTTCAAAATTCTTTTAGAATTTTGTTAGAAGGACGTGAATGGGGAGCCTCGATGAAATTTTAGATTAATATATTATTTTGGCTTATATTTTTAATTTTGTATTTTGGTCACGGAGCGCCGTGCCCCTACGACGTTTGACATTAATTTATTTAAAGACAATATTTATATCTTTTTATTAATGTCTTTTAACCATTTATCAATGTCTTGTTTTGTAACTTGATCTTGTGCTCTTAAGTCAACTGTATATAAAATTCCTTCTTCTTCGAAATATTTTATAATTGGTTCTGAACGTTTATGATATGTATCAATTCTTCTTTTTACTGTTTCTTCGTTGTCATCTTCTCTTCTATATAATTCACTTCCACATATATCGCATATTCCTTCTTGTTTTGGTTTGTTAAACTCTAAATTATATATTGCTCCACAGTCTTTATTTGAACATATTCTTCTTTTTACTGTTCTATATATAATATCTTCATCTGGAATATTTAATTGTATAGCAACATTTATTTTTTTACCTTTTGCATTTAAAAGTTCTTTTAAATGTTCTGCTTGAATTTTAGTTCTAGGAAATCCATCTAATACAACACCATTTTGGGCAGTTGGTCTAGAAAGTCTCTCATCAAGAATTCTTATAACAACATCATCTGGAACTAATTTTCCATCTGCCATATAGTTTTCTAGTTCTTTTCCAAGTTCACTTCCAGATTTTATTTCCTCTCTAAACATATCTCCTGTTGAAATATGTTCTATATTTAATGTTTCTGTTAATAATTTTGCAACAGTTCCTTTGCCACTTCCTGGCGCACCTAACATTACAATTATCAAATTTTTCACTCCTTTGTATATTGCTATATTTATATTCTTTAAAAAATACACACTATATATGTATTTTTGAAAAAACGTAAACACACATTTTGGGCGGAACACATCCGCCCTAATGCAATTTATTTTATTCCAAGAATCCTTTGTAATGTCTCATTACTAAGTGTGATTCTAGTTGTTGAACTGTTTCTAATGCAACTCCAACAACAATTAATATTGATGTACCACCAAAAGTAACATCTAAACTGGTAAATCTCATAAACATTGGAAGTATAGCTATAATTGCTAAATATATTCCTCCGAATATTGTTAATTTACCAACTACTGATGATAAGTAGTCTGTTGTTGGCTTACCAGCTCTTATTCCTGGTATAAATCCACCATTTCTTTTAATATTAGCTGACACTTCAGCTGGATTAAATGTAGCATATGTATAGAAAAATGTAAATCCTACAATTAATAGTAAGTATACTATGGCATTTACTATTGAATATCCTATACCAACACTTGAAGATGATGTTGCTAGAGAAAATTTATATATTACACTCCAAAATCCAGTTTCTGTTGCAATATTAGAGTTGAACATTTGAATAATCATTGCAGGGAAAGTCATAAAACTACTTGCAAAGATTATAGGCATAACTCCTGCCATTGCTGGTTTTAATGGAATATGTGTATTTTGTGCACCTACCATTTTTCTTCCGACAACTTTTTTAGAATATTGTACTGGAATTCTTCTTTCAGCATTTTGTACAAATACAACTGCTGCAACTAAAATAAGTGCCCCAATAATAATTCCTAATGCTGTAATTAATCCTGTTGTACTAAAGTTTCCATTGCTAACAACAAGTTTTGCAATTGTTTGAATTGCACTTGGAACTCTTGCTAATA
>CAKPGS010000052.1 GCA_934155165.1 uncultured Clostridia bacterium
CATTTCCAGATGCAATAGAAAATACAGTAAAAATTGCAGATGAATGTAATGTAGAATTCGAATTTGGAAATACAATTTTGCCTAATTATGATGTTCCAGAAGAATTTGAAACACATTACGATTATCTAAAAAGATTATGTGATGATGGACTAATAGAACGTTATGGCGAAAATTATTCTGAAGACATTAAGAAAAGAGCAGAATATGAAATTGGAATAATTAAAAAAATGGGTTATGTAGATTATTATTTAATTGTATGGGATTTTATACATTATGCTAAATCGCACGGAATTCCTGTTGGACCAGGTAGAGGTTCAGGAGCTGGTTCAATTTTGGCATATGCTATTGGAATAACAGATATAGACCCTATGAAATACAATTTACTATTTGAAAGATTTCTAAATCCAGAAAGAATAAGTATGCCCGACTTTGATGTTGACTTTTGTTATGAAAGAAGACAAGATGTTATAGATTATGTATGTAGAAAATATGGTCATGACCATGTTTCACAGATTATTACATTTGGAACAATGTCTGCAAGAATGGTTATAAGAGATGTTGGTAGAGTGCTAGATTTTCCATATGCAGAGTGCGATAAACTTGCAAAAATGATACCAAATGAATTACATATTACTATAAAAAAAGCACTTGAACAAAATAAAGAATTGAACAATTTATATGAAACAGATGAAAATATAAAAAAATTACTAGATATTGCGATGGCATTAGAAGGAATGCCAAGACAGGCTTCAACACATGCTTGTGGTGTTGTTATTACAAAAGACCCAGTAGATACATATGTTCCTCTATATGTTAGAGATGGGCAAATTTCAACACAATATATAATGACAACACTAGAAGAACTTGGACTATTGAAAATGGACTTCTTAGGACTACGTACACTTACAGTTATAAAAGACTGTATGGACTTAGTAAAACAATGTAGAGGCATAGATGTTGAATTTGATAAAGATATGTCAGATCCAAAGGTATATAAATTATGGCAAGAAGGGAAAACATCTGGAATATTCCAATTTGAAAGCCAAGGTATGACAAACTTTATGAAAGAATTGAAACCAGACTGTTTAGAAGATTTAATAGCAGGTGTTTCATTATACAGACCAGGACCAATGGATCAAATTCCTCGTTATATTAGAGGAAAACTAAATCCAGGTCATAACGAATATACACATCCGGCATTAGAGCCAATTTTAAATGTAACTTATGGATGTATGGTGTACCAAGAACAGGTTATGCAAATAGTTAGAGACCTAGCAGGTTATTCATTAGGTAGAGCAGATTTAGTTAGAAGAGCTATGGGTAAGAAAAAGCTTGATGTAATGGCAAAAGAAAGAGAAATATTTATTCATGGAGAAGTAGATGAAGCGGGAAATGTTTTAGTACCAGGTTGTGTAAGAAATGGAATAGATGAAAAAAGTGCAAATAAAATATTTGACGAAATGGCAGAATTTGCAAAATATGCATTTAATAAATCACATGCAGCATGTTATGCAGTTGTAGCATATAGAACAGCATATTTAAAAGCATATTATCCAGAAGAATTTATGGCAGCTACATTAAACAGCTTTCTTGGAAACTTAGATAAAGTACCAGAATATATAGATGAATGTAAAAGACTAAAAATAGAAATATTAAAACCAGATGTAAATAAGAGTTTTACTAAATTTACGGTTGACAATGGAAAAATAAGATTTGGATTAGGAAGCATAAAAAATGTTGGTGTAGCAGTTGTTGAAAACATTGTAGAAGAAAGAGAAAAACACGGAAAATATGAAAGCTTTACAGATTTTTGTGAAAGAACGAAAGACTTAGGTGTAAACAGAAAATGTGTAGAAAGCTTCATAAAAGCAGGGTGTTTTGACGAATTTGAACAAACAAGGCATACACTCTTGGAATCTTTTGAAGGAATATTAGATACAATTCAAAGTGAAAATAAAAAAGCCTTTGATGGACAAGTTACAATGTTTGATTTAGGAGGAAATGAAAACGAAAATCTAGATTCAATTAAATATAATTTTATTGAAGTAGAAGAGCTTTCAGAAAAGGAATTATTATCAATGGAAAAAGAAATGCTTGGAATTTATTTATCTGGTCATCCATTAGAAAAAATAAAAGAACAAATAGCAGCACAAAGCACAATAAATACATTAAAAATGAAAGAAATTGAAGAAAATATATCTAATCCAGAAATAAAACTACCATATAAAGATGGGCAAAACGTAAAATATGCAGGAATAATAACATCTATAAAAAAGAAATACACAAAAAATAATAAATTAATGGCATTTATAACAGTGGAAGATTTATATGGAACTACAGAAATAATTTTGTTTGAAAGTGCATATCAAAATAGTAGTAATAGTTTAGTAGAAGAAAATGTTGTAATGATAGAAGGAAGACTAAGCATAAGAGAAGATGAAGATGTAAAAATAATTGCAAATAAAATAACAGACTTTGGAGTGAAAAAGAAACAAATTTTGGAACTAAACATAACAGGAACAACAGAAGAAACCAAAGCGAAATTAAGAGGAGCAATACTATTTTTTACAGGAGATAAAAATAATATTCAAGTGCAAATTTTGCAAGATGGAGAAATAAAACCATGTGGAGCAATATACTTAACAGATGGAATTCTAAAAGAATTTAAGGAAATATTAGGAAATGAAAATGCTTATGTTAAAGATATATAAATGTAAAAGCAGGATTAATTTAATCCTGCTTCTAATATTGTGCAAATGTCTTTTGTTGAGTTTCTGTTTGAAATTTTCTTTGTGTTTTCTTTCATTTCTTTTAATTTCTCATCATCTGATAAAAAGTTAGAAATTGTTTCTGTTATATTCATTTGTTTTTTTAGCCAAATTCCAACGTTTGAATGTTCTAAAAATTGAGCATTTTCTTCTTCTTGGCCTGGTATTGGATTTATAATAATCATTGGAAGCCCTGAAACTAAGCTTTCTGTTGTTGTTAGTCCTCCTGGTTTTGTAATAACTACATCTGAAGCAGACATTAATTCAGGAACATTGTTTACAAATTCAAATACTTTTATAAAATCGGTTTTATTAGCAATTTTTACAATTTGATTAAATTCTTCATACATTTTTCTATTTTTTCCAGAAATTGCAATAACTTGTATATTGTTAAAATCATTTACAAGTGTGTTAAAAATTTCTAGAGTTCTAGATTTTCCAAGTCCAAATTTTCCGCCAGCAAAAAACAAAACTGTTTTTAAATTTTCTTTTAAACCTAAAGAGCTTAATATTTTACTTGTGTTAAAAGTTTCTAAAAATTTATTAGAAATTGGAATTCCTGTTGCAAATATCTTATTCTCAGGAATATTTTTTGAAATTAAATATTCTTTCATTTTATTATGTGCAACAAAAAAATAATCTGTATAATCACTTCCTACAAGCCATTGGTCGTGAGGAGCAAAGTCTGTTAGAATTGTTGCAATTTTTGAAGTTATTTTGCCTTTTCTTTTTAAATAACTACACATTTGGCTACCAAATGGATGTGTAGAAATAATTAAATCTGGCTTTTTTTCTCGTAATAAATGTAATAATTTAATTGCAAAAACTTGATTAGATCTTGTTGTAATATGAGCAAGAGGGCCTTTTTGAGAATCACTGTAAATTTTCCCCCATGCCCAAGGTGCCTTTTTGGCCATTTCGTTGTATGCAGTAGTTGTAATTTTTTCTATAGGTTTATTTATGTATTTCATACAGTCTATTAATTCTACAGCTATATTTTCATAATTTCTGTTTAAATAATCTTTTATAGAGTTAGCAGCAGAAAGGTGACCACCACCATAAGATGCGTAAAATATTAATATTTTTTTCATTAAAAAACTCCTTATAATCTACATATAATCCAAAATAATTAATTAATCTAAAATTTCATCGAAGCTCCCCATTCACGCCATTCTAACAAAATTCAAAGAATTTTGAAGAATGTCGGAAAGGTCCCCACTTGCTTCGCGAAATTTAATCTTAATTATTATTTTGTCTTTCTAATAATTTTAAAAAATTCTAACATAAATTAAATAAAAATTCAAAAAATGGAATATTTTTTTTAAAATTTATGCAAAATATTATAAA
>CAKPGS010000053.1 GCA_934155165.1 uncultured Clostridia bacterium
TATATTGGGCTGTAGCCAAGCGGTAAGGCACATGACTTTGACTCATGCATGCGCTAGTTCGAATCTAGCCAGCCCAGCCAAAAAGACTTTCAAAAATGAAAGTCTTTTTTTATATAAAATTTAATGCTTATAATATAAATAAAATTAAATCAAGCATTGCAGTGGCGGACGCCTTAAGTCCACACACGTGGCAAAGCCACTTTTTTATAATAAAAAATTATATTCGTTTACATATTGTATTCACTTTCTTTTTATGTTATAATCCACTATGTAACTTATTGTTTTGCATTTAAGAAGATAAAAAAATTTTTATTTTCTAGAAAGGAAGGCTTAATGTTAGGTTTTATAGTAAACTGTGGTAGCAGTTCAATTAAAGCTCGGTTAATTGAAACTGACACCAAAGAAACACTTTTTGAAGCTAGAGCAGAACATTTGAATTCTCCATCTTCAAAAGTGATAACAATTTCTTGTGATGTAGTTAACAATTTATTTGCTGACTATCACTTTTTATTATCACATGAAGATGCGTTGAAATCAATTTTAAAAGACCTTAAACAAAGGGAGGTAATTTCTAATTTAGAAGATATTTCTTTTGTAGGTCATCGAATTGTTCATGGCGGTGCATTTTTTTCTGAACCTACAATTATTACAGAAGATGTAATAGAAGAAATTTCTGCATGTAATGAATTAGCTCCACTTCACAATCCAGTAGGAATTATAGGAATTAGATGCTGTGAAGAATTGCTTCCTTCTGCAATTCATGTGGCAGTTTTTGACACTGCTTTTCACCAAACTATTCCTGAAATGAGTTTTAGATATGCAATTCCTGATAAATTTTATAGTGAAGGAATTAGGAAATATGGCTTTCATGGTACAAGCTATGCATATTTAACAAGAAAACTTCGTGAAAACGTTGGAGAAAAAAACATATCTGCTATAATGGCTCATATAGGTCAAGGTGCAAGCGTATGCGCTGTAAAAGAAGGAAAATCTGTATACACTTCTATGGAATTTAGTCCATTAAGTGGTTGCATTATGGGTACACGTTCAGGAAGCGTAGATCCTACCATTGTACAGTTTATATGTAAAAAGTATAATTGTACTACCAATCAGGTTATGTCCATTTTAAATAACGAATCCGGTTTATTTGCATTAACAGGATATAGCAATATGATTGACATATTAAATGGTGCAGTTAACAACAGCTTTTCATGCATTTGTGCTCTAGATATGTTTTACACCTCAATCGCAGAAAATATTGCTAAAGCAATTATTTCACTTGGCGAAAAACCAAAACAAATAGTTTTTACTGGTGGTATTGGTGAAAATTCTGATGTTGTAAGGTATAAGATATTAGACAAACTTACTCCTTTAATTGGTAATATTCATTTAGATATTATAAAAAATACCTTAAATGAATATATTATTACCAAAAGTACTTCTTTAGTCTCTGTTAATGAAGGATTTTCAAGTCCCAAAAAAGATTCAGGAATTTCTGTTTATGTTATTAAAGCAAATGAAGAATTAGAAATTGCACTTGAAGCTGCTAAATTGCTTTCATAAATTTAACTAAAATAAGTTCTAAAAAAGCTCTATACAATGTATAGAGCTTTCTTCTTTTGGTGGAGATGAGGAGAGTCGAACTCCTGTCCATAAATCCTTCCATATAAACTTCTCCGAGTGCAGTTTATTATTTATATTCTTTTTTATTTAGATTAATAAACAAAACTAAATAAAATATATCTTCTCTAAAAATACCCTCTATTTCTGAAGAACTAAATAGATTTGTTTCCCACTAAGTCGACACCTATTTTACAGCCGTGGGTAAACTATAAATAGATGACACTGCTCTTAGGCAGCGTATGCTAATTCTCTATTATCAGCGTTTATTTTATTTTCTCACCTTTTTAAGTGGCCTGGCGAGAATCCACTACTCGCTATTTATACTTCTGGATAAATGTCGAAACCATTACATCCCCATGTACCTTTTTATTATAATATATATTATTTTATATTTCAATATATATTATTTTAATTTTTATATGCTTAATAAAATTCTAATGGATTTGTATATTCTCCATTAACACGTATTCCAAAATGTAAGTGTGGTCCTGTTGTAGCTCCATTTGTTGGCTTTCCGTGTTGAATCTGTGTATTTGTTTCCTATTACTCCATATACATATTTAGGTCCTACTTTTCCTATTACTTGCCCTTGTTTTACTCTATCACCTTCTTTTACTATATAATTTGGATTTACATGGCAATATGATATTTTCATATTTTCTACAGATATTGTTATTGTATATCCTCCACCACCTAGAAAATTTGTAAATGTTATTTCTCCATCACATACTGCTATTAAATTTGTACCTTCTGGCGCTCCTATATCTATTCCTTTATGGAAAGTTGATGCACCTGTTGTTGGTGCCACTCTTTTTCCAAAATTACAATTTATTTTTGTATACCCTGGTGTAGGCCATATAAAACCATTTGGATTTAATTTTATTTCTTCTGAATTAAACGTATCTATAGACACATTGGTTGATTGAATTGTAGGTATAAATAAAATACAAATAACCATTATAAATACTATTATAATTATTATTAAATTATTTATTGAATTAAAAAAACTACTCATATGAAATCCTTTCATAAAAGTAGCTCCCTATATTAAATTTGGCAGGGGTACTAAGATTCGAACTCAGACTTGTGGTTTTGGAGACCATCGTGCTAACCATTGACACTATACCCCTATGAATTTACTTAATTATATTAACATATGTTTTTGGTTTATGCAAGCATTTTCCAAAAATTAATGTTATAATTTTTGGAATAAATTATATATATTGCTATTAAGACTAAAATAGCTTAAAAATAAATATTTCTCGGCTCAATGCACTCGTTATAGCTTCTAAATAAAATATCAAACGAGCCTCTCGCTGTTCTTGCTTCGCAAGCCTTCGCTTCCTCATTTGAATTTTATAAGAAGCTATACACTCATTCCAATCACATTCGAAATATTGATTTTTAACTATTTTAGTCTTTTTTACATTAAATAAAAATATTTTTAAATAAAAAAAGGCGATTTCATTTTAATCGCCTTTTTTATTTAATTTTACATGTCGTCGTCATCGTCGTATTCGTCTTCGTTACATCCGTGATTACAACATGAACATCCTCCTGAACAACTGTCTTCTGCATCTTCTTCGCAGTCACAATTCCAATCTAATTCTATAACATTGTTACATTCTGGGCATGTTATTTCTTCTTTTAATTCGTTTAATTCTGTTTCAAATACATAGTTGCAATATGGGCATGCAATTTCAAAACTTAATGCTTCTTCTTCGTCTTCATCAATAAAAAATTCATCTTCCATTTTATCTATTATTGCTTGCATTTTTTCTGTTTTGAATTCTAATTCTTTTTGACTTTCTTCAAGAATTTGCATTCTTTTTTCTGTATTTGTTTGATATTCTTCTAAAAATTCAGCTAGTACATTTTTTACATATTCTATGTCTTTTTGACTTTCAAGATTTTGTTCTAAATCTTTGATAACTTCTTCAATTTTTCTATTTGACATACAAATTTTCCTTTCTAACTAAACTCTTTCCATGTATTCGCCAGTTCTTGTATCTATTCTAATTACATCTCCAATATTTATAAATAATGGAACTGAGATTTCGAATCCGTTTTCTAATGTTGCTGGTTTTCCAGATGTTGTTGTTGTATTTCCGCTAAATCCTGGTTCTGTATATGTAACTTCTAATTCAACAAACATTGGTGGTTCAACTGCAAATACATTTCCTTTATATGATAAAATTTTAACATTCATATTTTCTTTTATGTATTTTAAACAATCTCCAATTTGTTCTTTATTTAATGGAATTTGTTCGTATGTTTCATTGTCCATAAAATAATATAAATTTTCATCATTATATAAATATTGCATTTCTTTCTTTTCTATTTCTGCACCTGGATATTTTTCTGATGGGTTAAATGTTTTTTCTATAACTGCTCCTGTTATTACATTTCTTAATTTTGTTCTAACAAAAGCTGAACCCTTTCCTGGTTTTACGT
>CAKPGS010000054.1 GCA_934155165.1 uncultured Clostridia bacterium
TATCATTTATATTTGCTTTTTTATATATTAAATTCATTTTTATAATCTCCTCTCAAATTTAATAACAAATTACTATATGTAAGTTAATATTTTTCTTATTTTCCACCCATAAATTGCTATTTTTATAAAAAAATGCTCCTTCATTTTATTAAAATTTAGAGGCTGGAAAAACTATTAGAATTATATTCCAACTTCTATTTTACCAACCTCTAACCTCTATCTTATAATGTTCTATAATTATTTTTATCTGCTCTATCATCTAATTTTCTATCATATTCCTCATTTTTGTAAAACCAGTCTGTTTTTTTATCTACTGGGTGTGCCATTCTGTTCTTTTCAATTAACATTTCAAATAATACAAACAATGGAATTACAATTCCTAATGCATTTGCAAATAGTGTTGTATATATATTAATATCAAAACTTCCATTTGCACTTGCTATTGCCATAATACCATTAAATAACGGCATTCCAAAATATAATGCATATGAAATTAAATACAATAAACTTCCTATAATATTTCTTTTAATTACTAACACTATTGATACTATAGTAATAAACAATAATACAATTTCCATATTATAATTAGGAATTGTTATTCCTAAGTCAACTCCTACAGTATTTGTTACAGCTAGTACTACTCTAAAAATCCAATACATTATCATAAACATTACTACTAAATATGTAGATAAATTTTTCATTTGTTTTCCTCCTATAAATTAACTTTTATAATAATTAAACTTATTATTGATATGATATATCCAGTTATTTTTATTATCGCAACAGATGTATTTTGATCTCCAAAGCTAAAATATTTTTTGCTTATATTTCTAGCTTCAAAAATACCAATTACTCCTATAAAAATAAAAATACTTGCTATAAAGATAATTATTGTTTTTAACATTTTTTACATCCTTTATTTTTTATTTCTAATTATTATAATAAATTTATTTTTATAAATTGTCAAGAAAAAAGAGCAACTATCAAAAGATAATTGCCCTTTCCAAGTTTCACATGGCTTTTGGAAAATTTGTTTTTGATGCTTTAACCTCTGATATATATTTATGTATAAAATCCCAAGGTTCATCTTCTATTTCTGCTGACCTTAATGCTTCAACCATATGTTGATTCACAGGATGCCGATTACTCTCAAAGTCGATTGTAGGAACCATATAATTCTTTTTCATTTCATCATATAATTCTTCTTCTGTCATTTCTTCATCTTCAGCACATTCACAAATTCCATATAACAATAAGTTATATCCAGGCATTTGTGGATTTATTCTCTTGCATCGAAGCATTTCTCTTGCTTTTCCAAACCACATGTAACTTAATCCTCTTGTACTCATAATATTGTCCTTTCCATATTCTATAATTATAGAATACTCTTTTGCTAAACATCAACTGCATTTCCATTATATCATATTAACATAACATTTTCAAGTATTTTCCATTTACACATTTCGACATTATATTTCAATTCTATCTTTAAATTTCTTTTCTACCATTTTATTTAATAGTATATTTTCTGGCTTTTCTAACTTTTCATCTTTTTCAATTATTCTAATTGCCAAACTTTGTACCATTTTTAGCATTTCTATATCTTCAAATAAATTTGCTATTTTAAATTCTGGTAGGCCATGTTGCTTTGTTCCAAAAAATTCCCCGCTTCCGCGTAATTCTAAATCTTTTTCTGATATTATAAATCCATCATTAGTTGATGTCATTATTTTCATTCTTTCTTGAACTACCTTTCCATTGCCTTCATATTTTAATATACAATAAGATTGATATTCTCCTCTTCCTACTCTTCCTCTTAATTGATGTAATTGTGCAAGACCAAATCTCTCTGCATTTTCTACAACCATAATACTTGCATTTGGAACATTTACCCCTACCTCTATAACAGTTGTTGAAATAAGAATATCTATATCTCCATTTTTAAATTTTTCCATTATATCATCTTTTTCTTTTGCTTTCATTTTTCCATGCAAGTATTCTACTTTATATTCACTAAAGGTTTCTTCTTTATATTTTTTCGTTAATTCTTCAACAGACTTTAAGTCCATTTCTTCGTTTTCTTCTACTAGCGGACATACAATATAAGCTTGTCTACCTTCATTTATTTGTTTTTTTACAAAATTATTTACTCTTTCTTCCATATTCTTTTTTACAGCAAATGTATCTACTTTTTTTCTGTTTGGAGGAAGTTCATCTATTATAGATATGTCTAAATCTCCATATAATATTAGTGCTAAAGTTCTTGGTATTGGTGTAGCTGTCATAACTAATACATCTGGATTTTGACCTTTCTCAATTATTTTAGTACGTTGTTTTACTCCAAATCTATGTTGTTCATCTGTAACTACAAGTCCTAAGTTTTTAAATTCAACATTGTCCTCTAAAATAGCATGTGTTCCAATTAAAATATCTATGTTTCCATTTTTTAGTCTCTCTAAAATTTCTTCTTTCTTCTTTTTAGTAATGCTAGAGATTAATAGTTCGCATTTAATGTCGAACTGCTCTAACATTTGTTTAAAACTTTCTAAATGTTGTGTAGCAAGTATTGCTGTAGGAGCCATTATGGCTACTTGATAACCACTTTTCACAACTTTATATGAAGCAATTATAGAAACTGCAGTTTTACCAGAACCAACATCCCCTTGAAGAAGTCTATTCATAGGCTTTACTTTTTCTAAATCTGCATCTATTTCTTCCAATACTCTTAATTGTGCTTTTGTAAGCTTAAATGGCAATTTATTTATAACATCTGATATATGCACTTTTTTATTAAAAGCTATACCATCAATTTCTTTTTTGTATTGAGATTTCAAGCTAAGAAGTGCAAGTTGCATACTTAATAATTCTTCAAATACAAGTCTTTTTCTTGCTATATTAAACTCTGTAAAATTCTTTGGGAAATGAATTGAATTTGTTGCAGAATTTATATCCATAAGTTTATATTCTTTTATTAAATAATCTGGAAGTGTTTCTTCAAGTTTATTTTTTACAAGTTCAAGTCCATTTTCTATAATTTTTCTAATATTATTTTGAGATAAGTTATACGTTAATGGATATATTGGAATTATTTTACCAGTATTTTTCGTATTAACTCCTATATCATACACTGGTGAATTCATTTCAACTTTATTTCCGATCCTTTTTACTTTGCCAAAAAACTTATAAATTTCCCCTTGCTTAAACATATTTCTTAAATAACTTTGATTAAACCACGTTATTGTACAACTTCCTGTTTCATCTCTTACTATTAATTTATAAATAGTCATTTTTCTATTTCTTGTTCTTATTTCGGAAACTCTAGCCGCTGCAATTCCTTCTATTAAAACTTCTTCACCATCTTGCACTTCTGCAATTTTTACTGGCTTACTTCTATCTTCATAGGTTCTTGGATAATATGTAATTAAATCTTCTAATGTATATATTCCTAGCTTATTTAAAAGTTCTGCTCTATTAGGCCCAACTCCTTTTACATATTTTATTTCTTTAGATAAAATATTTTCCATAAACGCTCCTTCTTCTAAATTTACTTTTGACCATAAAATACATTAAAAGTAAATTATAGTTAAACTTTTTTAACATTATAAACTAAATTTTACAAAAAGTCTTGTATTTTTAAAATTTATATGATAAACTATTAAACAGTCAATTTATTACTTAAATTTAGGAGGTGCTTTAAATGGCAAAATGTGCTATATGTGAAAAAACATTAACTCATGGAAATAAACTTAGCATTACACGTTCTCATATAAGTAAAAGAACTACAAGAACATGGAAACCAAACTTAAGAAAAGTTAAAGCAATAGTAGATGGACAACCAAAAAGAATTTCAGTTTGTGCTAAATGTTTACGTTCTGGAAAAGT
>CAKPGS010000055.1 GCA_934155165.1 uncultured Clostridia bacterium
ATGTAGAAAATCATAAGGTTTCAGATTATTTGGTACCGTATACATCCTCTGGTTGTATTGCAATGTGTATGTATTGTTATTTGGTATGTAATTATAATAAATGTGCATATTTAAGGCTTTTTGTAAATAGAGAGCAAATGTTAGATAAAATTATAAAAAAAGCAAATAAAGCAGAAGAAGATTTATGTTTTGAAATTGGAAGCAATAGCGATTTGATTTTAGAAAATACAATAACAAATAATTTAGTTTGGACAATAGAAAACTTTAAAAATTCTCCAAAAGGAAAATTAACTTTTCCAACAAAATTTGATATGGTGGATCCAATATTAGGATTAGACCATAAGGGAAAAGTAATAGCAAGAATGAGCATGAATCCTACAGAAATTATAAATAAAGTTGAATTTGGAACCTCAAGATTAAAAGGCAGAATAGAGGCAATAAACAAGCTTGCAGAAGCGGATTATCCTATTGGAATTTTAATTGCACCAATAATATTAGTAGAAAATTGGAAAGAACTGTACGAAAATCTTCTAAAAGAATTGCAAGAAAAATTAACAGAAAAAGCAAAGAAAAATGTATTTTTTGAATTAATATTTATGACATATAGTTATGTTCATAGAATGATAAATACCGAAGCTTTTCCAATGGCAGTAAATTTATATGACCCCGAGCTGATGACAGGAAGAGGAAAAGGAAAGTATATGTATAAAAAGGTAATAAGAGAAGATGCAGAAGTTTTTATGAAAGATATTATGCATAAATATTTTCCTAATAATAAAATTTTATATATTTCATAACTGAATAATTTATAGTAATTTGGAAAGAATTTATTTGAGTATGGAATATACCATAATTATGGAAAGAAGGTTTTATTATGATTGAAAAATTAAACAAATTACTAAGCGATTTAAATGTGTTTTACCGTAAATTGCAAAATTACCACTGGAATGTAAAAGGACACGATTTTTTTACAATTCATGCGAAATTAGAAGAATACTATAACGAAGTAAATGAACAAATAGATGAAATTGCAGAGCATATACTAATATTGAATGGACAACCTCTAGGAACAATGAAAGACTATATAAACACTTCGGATATTGAAGAAGCCAAAAATGAAAAAATAACATCTCAAGAAATATTTACAGAAGTTATAAAAGATTTAGAAAAATTACTAGAAGATGTAAAAAAAATAAAAAAATGTGCAGATGAAAATGAAGATTATCCAACTTCAAGTTTAATGGATGAATATATAGAAAATTATGGAAAAAAATTATGGATGCTAAATCAAATGAAACAATAATAGTTTGCTTTAATATTTTAAATATGATATAATTAAAATAACGCTTGTTGTTAATCCGTTATAATAATTTATAAGGAGGGGTTTTTATGTTTCGGAAGAAAAATGAAAGGGAATTTTTTAAAGGAGTAAAATTTAAAAAAAAGGAAATGGAGGATCATTTTAAAAAGGACTTAATTTTGTGGAAGATGAGAATATTTCACGAATGTAGTCATACAACGATAAAAGTAAAAAATTTATTGTTGGGAAAATTCCGGCTTCCTATTGTTATTGTAAGCTGCTATTTTGACAACGAAGGTTGCAAAATGGAATTCTTGGATAATATAGGTAGAAATGGTAGCATATGTTTTTATAATGCAAATGCTAGTATATATTACTTAAGTATTATTAACCAAGATGAAGAAAGAACTTACAAATGTCAAATTAAGTATTCTGGAACTATTTCAGTTATGGAAGAAACAATATCTACTGCTAAAGGAAGAAAAATTCAATTTATTTTTGGAGATAATACAGAAATAATTGTTTCCGAAGATAAAAGTCAGATTAAAATCTGGACTGCAGGTGATATTTTAAATTACTCAACTATTGAACAAGTATCAAAAAAAATAGATATTAATTGTTCAATGAAAGAGTTAGTTTCTTCGTTTTCTCAATATTTCAACTCTATGAATATTGAGAAAATTTTTGATAAGGATTTAATTTCGAAGATAATGATCTCTGAGAGAATAGTAATTCTTATGCAGGAAGAAGGAAAAATAGACACTAAACCGGTATCTGTAGAGTTTTTTTACACAAATAAGGAAAAGGTCACGCAATGAGTGGCCTTTTTTATATTATAGGAAATCCCTGCTTTGTATGTAGGGGTCGGTGTCCTTAGGGCGACCCGAGTTGTAAAGCCACTTTTTTATGTACGAAAATTTACAAAATAGACACTTAATGCAAATACTTTAGAAATAAATTAAATATAAAATACCAGCATAAAATATAAAGAGAAAAGAGGTTTTTTATGAATGATTCGTTTTATAAAGAAAATATTATTTTGTTAAATGAGGTTATTAAAAAGATAGAAAAGATATTAGATGAAATAAAAGAAGAAAAAGAAATAAATGGAGAAAGAAATCCTATAAAATATATTACTACAAGAATAAAAACTGAAGAAAGTATGAAAGAAAAATATGAAATTGGAAATATAGTATTTGATAAAAAAGAAGCGGAACTTACAAATACAAAGGCTTGTTTATACCTAAATAATAAAGAATGTGAAGTAATGGAAATATTAGTAAATAATCAAGAAAGAAATGTAAGCAAAAAAGAAATAAAACAAAAAGTATGGTCAAATGAAAAAAAGAATGAAAATATAGTAATAATGTACATAACATATCTGCAAGAAAAATTTTTAGCACTAGGTGCAAATATAAGAATAAATGAAAATAATGGATATGTATTAGAAAGTATATAAAAACATTGACATCTTATGTAAAGCAATATATAATACAAACATCCAAATTTGTGGATATGTAACTAGAAAACTTACTTTGAATAAGGAGGTTTAAGATGAGTAAAACAGAAGAATTAATTGAAGTGATTGAACAAATTTCAAAGCAAAAAAACAATGAGGAGGAAATAAAAAAACGGAGAGAGCTTTTAGGAAACTTCTTAATAGAAGCAATCAAGAAAGGCGATATTCCAATGCAGAAATTAGCAATTTTGTTAGGAGCAGATGTAACTGTAAACAATAATAAAGCAATTCTTTTGGCTTCAGAAAATGGGGGAACAGAAGAAGTAGTAAAGCTATTAATTGAGAATGGTGCGGATGTAACTGTAGAGGATAGTAAATCAATTAGAATTGCTATTGGATTCGGCAATGAAAAAATTGCGGAGTTGCTAATTAATGCTGGAGCAGATATTACTTCTAATAACAATATGGCAATTAGATTGGCAGCAGAAAGCTACAAAGCAGAATTTATAAAGCTTCTAATTGATAAAGGAGCAGATGTTACTGCAAATGATAATGAAGCAATTCAAAATGCCGCAAAATACGGTAAAAAAGACGTTGTTGAGTTGTTAATTAATAATGGGGCGGATGTAACTGCCAATAATAATTGTGCTGTAAAAGAAGCTTTTAAAGGAGGACATAAAGAAGTTGTGGAGCTTTTAATTAAAGCTGGTGCAAGTTTTAGCTGATACGATCTTCTAATTAGGAATTCTAAAAAAGAGAATAACTTTAAATAAGGTTATTCTCTTTTTATTGCAATTTATAGACGATTTGAAAT
>CAKPGS010000056.1 GCA_934155165.1 uncultured Clostridia bacterium
GCATTTGCATATAAATCTTTTATTTCTAATAATGTGTTACTCATTTATATTTTCCTCTCTTTTTACTTTTAATTTTTTTCTATTACAACATCTGCATTTTTCTTGATTAATGTCGTAATCACAATCTAAACTATATACTCCTAAAATTTTATGCACATATTTTGTAAGCTTATTTAAAGTTACATCTCCCATAGTTGATTTTAATTTTTCCGCTTCTTGCTCTGCCTCTTCTTTTGGCACTTCTAATATTTCTGTTAAAAATACATTAACTATGTCATAAGCTTCCAAAACCTTTTTAGCAAGTTGTTCACCTTTTTGTGTTAATTCTATATTCCCATAAACCTCATAATTTACTAAGCCATTTAACTTCAAATTTCTAATTGCTTTATTAACACTTGGCTTTGTACAATTCATTTTATTAGCTATTGTTGTTACTTTTATATCTTGCCCTTGTTTTTTAAGCACATACATTGTTTTTAGGTATTCTTCTAAAGAACTCGTAATCATCTAACTTCTCCCTTTGTTAACTTCGGTTAACATTATACTATGCGTGGTATATGTTTGTCAAGGCTAACTTTGTTAAAATGTATAGAAAAAAGGCGGTCACTGACCGCCCCTACTGTTTAACTTTTTATTTTAATATTTGTGCATAGTGATTTTTGACCCCGTCCCCAAAATCATTCATTATTTATTGTTTCTTCAATATCATTATTGTCTTTCATTTTTATTTGATTTATTATTGTTATTATTGCACATATAATTACAAACAAATAAAAATTTATACCTCTATTTAATAACACTGCACTGCTTATCATATTTTCTGGATATACTGTTTTAAATATTTGCATAAATGCTCCTTCACTAACTCCTACAGCTCCTGGTGATGGTATTCCTGAAACTGTTGCATACACTAAGGATTGCAATGCAATTATTGTTATTATATTGCTTTGATTAAATCCTAAAGCTCTATATGTCCAATATGTTATGCTATAGTATATTGTAAATTGCACAAGTGTTGTTAATATTATTTTTAATAAATGTCCTCTATTGTTTCTAACAAATATAGCACTTTTTTGATATTTTTCTAATTCATTATTTAATTTTTCTTTTTTACTTTCTATATTTCTTACTTTGAAAAATTTTAATAATTTAATAACAAAATCTATTATTCCTTTGGACAATTTTTCTGAAAAGATTGAAACTAAAAGCAGTATTAATGCAGATAAATTTAGCATTATTCCTATTACGAAAAATATAATAAGTGCACTATTTAAGTATTGATAAAAAAAGAATACACTTACTAAAGCCATAGAAATTGTAGTTATCTGCATACTTGTTAAATTTAAAAGCAATGCAATTGTTGAACTTGAAACAGCTATATCATCCTTACTCATATAATATATTTGCATAGGCTGACCACCACTTGCAGCAGGTGTAACGGCACTAAAGAAAAAACCTATTGCAGCATATTTAAAGTTTTTTAAGAAAGTGCTTTTTTCTCCCAGCATTCTAAGTGTTCTCCCAATATTTATGGCTTCTAAACTTAAATATATACACATTGCTACTATACCTATAAGTATAAATTCAAATTTAGCATTTTTCATTATTGAAAAAATATCAAAAAAATTATTATCTTTAAATATTATTGTAAATGTTAATACAATTAATAATATAAATATAAGTAAATTTCTTATTAATTTTCCTTTTTTCTTCATTGCAAATTCTCCTATAAAATTTTATGATATCTTACAATATTATATTACCGCTAAAATTTATTGTCAAATATATAAATTTATTTACCTATAAACATTTGAACATATATTTTTCCATATTTATTGCTTTTAACTACACCAATTCCTGTATAGTTGAAATTTGAATTTAATATATTTGCTTTATGTCCAGAGGAGTTCATCCAAGCTGTTACAGCTGCACTATTACTTGAATTTCCTGCTATATTTTCTCCTGCTGTTTTATATGATACTTTATATTTATTTAACATTTCAAATGGTGTTCCATATGTTGGTGAATTATGTGAAAAATAATTATTATTTACCATATCTTGTGCTTTTACTCTTGCAACTGTTTGAACTTCACTATCTATTTTTAATGCTTGAAGGCCATTGTTCGTTCTTTGCTTATTTATTAGATTAAAAGTTTCTTGTTCATCTGCAGTTAGTGTTGAATTTGTTGTTCCATTACTTGTTCCTGTATTTGTGCCTGTGTTTGTGTTTCCAGAACTTGTTGATGAGTTTACAACTTTAACATATTTTTTACTTACTGCTCCTACATAGTCTCCTTCTACTTGAACAATGTACCATTCTCCAACGCCTGCAAATACTCTAATATATTCGTTCTTTTTTACTGTTGCTACTATTTTATATTGTGTTCCTGGCCCACTTCTTACATTAAGTGTTGTTGCTGTAACTATTCCTGTTGAAAAATCTACTTTATAATAATGTTGCATTCCAAATGATGTTGTAAATATACACAAAATAAAGGCAAACATGCTTACTGCAAGTGCCTTTATTATGTTTTTTCTTTTAATTGTAATAACTTTCATAATAAAATCCCCCTTTATTTAAGGTTATTTCATTATGAATGTCCATTATGACTTGCTGACAATAATTACTGTTTTATTTTTCTATAATTTCCAACTTAAAATTTAAACCAACACAGTTCATGATTATTATACTTATTTTTTACTCAACAACCACACGGCTCTAAACTATAAAAAATCCAAATAGTCATTATAAATAACTATTTGAATTTTTAGTTTATACGCCTTCAAAAGTAAAAATCATTCACTGAATGATTTTTTATCTTTTTCAGCAGTTAACAGATTTACGCTCTTCGCGCTTTTCCTCTTGTTGGACTCGGCAAGCCGCGTCCTAAAAATAGTCCACTGGACTATTTTTGCCTCTCTTCGTTCAGCACGTCCTTTTCGAGTCCTTCAATTTTAAAACGCAAAAAAATAAATACCAGATTTTATCTGGTATTTATTTTTTTGGCTCCTCTTGTTGGACTCGAACCAACGACCTATCGGTTAACAGCCGAGCGCTCTACCAACTGAGCTAAAGAGGAATATAAAAAATCTAGCAACTACCTATCTTTCCAACAGGGAACCCCGTAAGTATTTTCGGCACTATAGAGCTTGACTTCTGTGTTCGGCATGGGTACAGGTATTTCCTCTACGTTTTTGTCACTAGAAAATTAATTACTTCTTTCTGACTTGTTCATTATACATTACTTTGTATTTCTTTGCAAGCACTTTCTTTCAATTTCTTCTATTATTTTTAGCACACTCAAAAATACATAGGAATATTAATGATCTATCAAAGTCCTTGAACCTTTTTTTCTTCTTAACCATTTTTTTGTGGTTAAGCCCTCGAATTATTAGTACTGATCAGCTCAATACATTACTGTACTTACACCTTCAGCCTATCAACCACATAGTCTACGTGGATTCTTACTACCTTATCGGTATGGGATATCTTATCTTAGGGTGGGCTTCACACTTAGATGCTTTCAGCGTTTATCCCTTCCATACTTAGCTAC
>CAKPGS010000057.1 GCA_934155165.1 uncultured Clostridia bacterium
GTATTTAATAATGTATTTATTGTATTTTTTGCATTTAGTTCTACAGATGTTATTTCATCTTCTGTGTTAAATATGTATGTTACAACATATTCATCTGTACCATTTTTCCATGCTATTTTTCCATCTTGATTTGCATTGTTTTCTACATTTATTGTTAGTTCTCCGCTTTCTTTGTTGTAGTTCCAATTATCTGAGTTAAAGCTTTCTCCATTTTGTATTCCATTTGTTCCTATTGTAGAAATTGCGTATACTCTTACTTCTTCTGGTAATTGTTCATTTATTTTTGGTGCTACTACTCTTATATTTGTATTTTTTATTGGTAAAACATTATTATTTAGAGTTGATGCTATTTTTGTTTCTAGTATTGTTTTATTTTGAAATTGCATATATTTTTCTACATTTTCATCTATACTTGAACTTATTTCATTAGCAACCCAATTTATACCTACATTTATTTGTGCATTTATTGTTTTTGTTGCACCTTTTATGTTTGTATAATTACTTGTAAAGGTAACTGTAGTTGCTTGTGAACAGTAATTTGCATTTACATATTCTGAATGATTTTCTTTTATTTTTGCAGAAATTGTAATTGTATTGTTACTATTTATTTGATTTAATTCTATTCTTTTTGAATCTGAATTTTTTACAATTCCTTCCACACTTTGTGCAACTATAGATTCTATTTCAAAATTTGCATTGTTTAGTTCTATTACACTTTCCTTTAGGTATCCATTTTTATTGCTAATTTCAAAGTTAATATATGCTTCTTGTTTTGTATCTAGTGTAGCACTATGAAGTTGTTCTTCTGCAATATAAAAGTAGGTATCAAAGCTTACGTTTTTGTCGCTTGATTCCTTCTTTTGATTTTCTAATTCTTCAAAGGCTGCATATGTTTCTGTTCCAATTAACAATAAGTTTCCAGATGTTAATACTAAAACAATTAAAATTATTATCAATTTGTTTAGAATTTGTTTTACCATTATTGTTCCTCCTATGCCATTAATATCATACTTATATATAATAAAGTATAAATTGTTTTGTTTTTTCTTTCAATATGTAATTTTTGGAAGAATCTCTATTCCTCTACGGATATTGTTTTTGGGGCTTTTATTACCTTTTCATTACATTTTTTTGTCTTTTTTCTCTTTATTTTTTCTTTTTTGTATTAATTCTACATTTTTCTTTATTTCCGTAGGTTTTTGTTTGTATTCACACTTTGTTATTGTTTTGAATATAATGTTTTAGTTATTATTTTTTATATATCGCATACAATTCAATATGCAGTAGTTTGGAGGTTTTTATTATGAATAATTCTAATAATTTTGATATGAAACAGCTAATGAACATGCTTTCTAAGGTTGATAAGAAAGATTTACAATTTAGTATTCAAAAAGCTAATGAAATTATGAAGTCTGAAAATAGAGACGAAATTATAAATGAACTAAAAAAGAATTTGAATAAATAAAGGAGTTTTGTATGAATGATGATATGTCTGATTTAATGGCTAAAATAAATAGTATGCTTGGTTCTGATTCTAATAATAATTTAAAAGATATTATTAATAATTTTTCTTCAAATAGTGATTCTTCAGACAGTAATTCTCATAACTCCTCAGATTCTGGTAATAATTCTACTGATGATGAGAATTCTAATTTTAATATTGATTTTGATACTATTATGAAAATGAAATCTGTTATGGAGGCTATGAATACAAAAAAAAATGATCCTAGGGCAAAGCTTTTACTGTCTTTGAAGCCTTATTTAAAAGACAGTAGAAAACAGAAGCTTGACCAATATGTTCAACTACTTAATATGAGTAGCATTTTTGAACTTTTTAAAGAAAATGGTGGTGATTTCAATGGCAATTCTAAATAACTTTAAGCCATTTTCTCCAAATATACAGCCTACATATTTAAACAAGTTTGGAAATGTTCCATATAACCATGTTTATAGTCAAAATTACAACAAAACTCCTAAAAGCAACATAAGTAATAATATATCTGAAAGCGTTAAATCTAAGGATTTATCACTTTCAAATAAAAATGAAAATGCAAGAGATACTAAAGAAGAAGAAAATAAGGATTCCAGAGAATTTTTCGAAATATTTGGAATACGATTATACTTTGATGACATTCTTATTCTGTGTTTATTATATTTTTTATATAAAGAAGATGTACATGATGAAATGTTGTTTTTTGCGTTAATTTTATTATTAATTTCTTAATTTAGGGCCAGTCCCCCAGCCGACATTTTGTCGGTTGGGGGACTGGCCCCTATTTGTTATTCTAGTTCTATTTTGTTTTCTTTTACTGATGCGAAGGTGTACCTTACACTATATTCTTCATCGTTTTTTTGTATGCTTTTTACTATATTTGATATACGTATTTGTGGTGTTTCTATTCTTTCTGCGGCGATTATTGCTTTTTTGTTTCCTTTTGCTCCTGCATGTGCTAAGCCCATAATTCTTCCTAATACTATTATGTTTTCTCCTGCAATTACTTCTGCTCCTGAGTTTAAATCTCCTATAATAACAATGCTTCCTTCGTTTTCAATTCTTTGTCCTGATCTTAATGATCCTCTATGATAGATTGTAGTAGATTCTCCAATATCTTCATTATAGGTCTTTTTTATTCCGTATAGCCCTAATACTTTTGGACTATCAAAGTC
>CAKPGS010000058.1 GCA_934155165.1 uncultured Clostridia bacterium
TTCAAAATTCTTTGAATTTTGTTAGAAGGACGTGAATGGGGAGCTTCGATGAAATTTTAGATTAATTTATTATTTTGGCTCATTTTATATTTTCTAAAATAATAAAAGTACAAGCAGATTGCCTGTACTTTTATTATATGTTTATTATCTAGTATATAGAACAATATTTATTTAATACATGCTTTTATTAATCCTACAAATAATGGTGCTGGTCTGTTTGGTCTTGATTTTAATTCTGGATGGAATTGCCCTGCTATAAAGTATGGATGATTTTTCATTTCTACTATTTCTACTAAATTTCCATCTGGTGATGTTCCTGAACATATTAGTCCTGCTTTTTCTAATTGTTCTTTATAACTATTGTTATATTCATATCTATGTCTATGTCTTTCATCTATTTTTTCTGTTCCATATATTTTTCTTGCTAAACTTCCCTCTTTTAATACACAAGGATAACTTCCAAGTCTCATTGTTCCGCCTTTTTTCTTTATGTCTTTTTGGTCTTCCATTATATGTATTACCGGATTTTTTGTTTTCTCATCTAGTTCAGCAGAATTGGCATCTTTTATTCCTAATACATTTCTTGCATATTCTATTACTGCCATTTGCATTCCTAAACATATTCCTAAAAATGGAATTTTGTTTTCTCTTACATATTTTATTGTTTCTATTTTTCCTTCTATTCCTCTATTTCCAAAACCTCCTGGTACAACTATTGCATTGTATCCTTTTAGTTTTTCTTCTACGTTTTGAGCATTTATTGTTTCTGAATCTACTAAATTTATTTTTACCTTTACATTATTTGCATAACCTGCATGTGTTAGGCTTTCTATTACAGATATATATGAATCTTCTAGTTTTACATATTTTCCTACTATTGCTACTTTTACTTCTTTATCTTTTATATTTCTTACATTGTTTATCATTTGTTCCCATTTTCTATTATCTGGAACATATCTATCTAATCTTAAATAATTGCATACTTCTCTTGCTAGTCCTTCTTCTTCAAGCATTAATGGTACTGCATATAAACAATCTACTGTTCTATTTTGTATTACACTGCTTTTACGTACATTGCAAAATAGAGATATTTTTTCTTTCATATTTTCTGGTATATCTATTTCACTTCTACATACTAATATTTGTGGTTTTATTCCTAAACTTTGTAATTCTTTTACAGAGTGTTGTGTTGGTTTTGATTTTAGTTCATTTGAACCGTTTATATATGGTAATAATGTTACATGTATATATAAAACATCTTCAGGATTTTTTTCTACTCCAACTTGTCTTATTGCTTCTACAAATGGCAAGCTTTCTATATCACCAACTGTTCCACCTATTTCGGTAATTACAATATCTATATCTTCGTTTTCGAAACTATAAATATGGTCTTTTATTTCATTAGTTATATGAGGAATTATTTGAACAGTTTTTCCTAAATAATCTCCTCTTCTTTCTTTTTCTATAACATTTGAATATATTCTTCCAGTTGTTACACTTGAATTTTTTGTTAAATTTTCATCTATAAATCTTTCATAATGTCCTAAATCTAAATCTGTTTCTGCTCCATCATCTGT